>JBJHDJ010000268.1:0-4257 GCA_050486485.1 Porticoccaceae bacterium | reverse complement strand
CCGCACGGATCGGTGGGTATCGCTTCGCTCAACCCACCCTACGGTGAGCCTTGTGCTGGTGAGGGTGATTTGTAGGGTGGGCTGGCCGCAGGCGTAACCCACCACACCCCCGCCATGCGTTTGCCTGTGGCGACGATCCACGGTAGAGTTGCCGCCCTGATTAAGGGGCCCGCCGGCCCCGTTCCTGCCAATTGACTGACGGTGTGACGCGTGGAAATTGCCTGCCTTGACCTCGAGGGTGTACTGATTCCTGAAATCTGGGTGGCCTTTGCCGAAAAAACCGGCATCGAGGAATTGCGCGCCACCACCCGGGATATCCCCGACTACGATGTGCTGATGAAACAGCGGCTGCGCATCCTCGATGAACACGGTCTGGGGCTCAACGAAATTCAGGAGGTGATCGCCACCCTGTCGCCCTTGCCGGGCGCCGCCGAATTCACGAATTGGCTGCGGGAGCGTTTTCAGGTGGTGATTCTGTCGGATACTTTCTACGAGTTCTCCCAGCCACTGATGCGTCAGTTGGGTTTCCCCACCCTGCTGTGCCACAAGCTGGAGGTGGACGGCCAGGGCCGCGTGGTGGACTATCGCCTGCGTCAGGCCAATCCCAAGCGTCAGGCGGTGGTTGCCCTGAAAAGTATCTACTACCGCGTCATCGCCTGCGGCGATTCCTACAACGACACCACCATGCTCGCCGAAGCCGATGCCGGCATCCTGTTCCACGCCCCGGACAATGTCATCCGTGAATTCCCCCAATATCCCGCCGTGCACAATTACGAGGATCTGAAGCGGGAGTTTGTGAAGGCTAGTGTGCGGGAGTTGGTTGTTTAGGGATTTTGGTCTGACGTCGGATGTCTGACGTCTGACGCCAAGCTGGATCGTGCCTTTTCAGCCACAGCCTACTGGTAGATGCTCTCATTCTACGCCGCGGCCAGTGTAGGGATTTTTTGGTCTGACGCCGGATGTCTGACGTCTGACGCCAAGCTGGATCGTGCCTTTTCAGCCACAGCCTACTGGTAGATGCTCTCATTCTACGCCGCGGCCAGTGTCGGGATTTTGGTCTGACGTCTGACGCCAAGCTGGATCGTGCTTTCGCCGCCACCCTCCAGTGATCAATGCTTGAAAGGTACGCTTTGACCAGATAAACGATCGAAGCAACGCTTTTGCGTCAGACGTCAGACGTCAGACGTCAGACGTCAGACGTCAGACACCCCCCTCCAACACCCCCATCAACACCCCCACCTTCTGCAACGACTCCGCATACTCCGATTCCGCCTCGGAATCCGCCACGATGCCGCCGCCGCCCCAGCAGTGAAGTTGTCCACCGCTTGCAGCGAGGGTGCGGATGGCGATGTTGGTGTCGAGGCGGCCGTTGGCGCTCATGTAGCCGATGCTGCCGCAGTAGATGCCGCGCTCGAAGGGTTCCAGCTCGGCGATGATTTCCATGGCCCGTTTCTTGGGCGCTCCGGTGATGGAGCCGCCGGGGAAGGCGTCCCGCAGCAGTTGCAGGGGGGTGCTGCCCGGCGCCAGGGTGCCGGTGACGGTGCTCACCAGGTGATGGACATTGGCGAAGCTTTCCAGGGCGAACAGCTTGGGGACCCGGATGGAGCCGGGCACGCAGTGCTTGCCCAGATCGTTGCGTAGCAGGTCGACGATCATCAAGTTTTCGGCGCGATCCTTGGCGCTGTTCATCAGCCGTATCGCGTTTTCCTCGTCCTCCGCCAGGGTCATGCCCCGCGCCACGGTGCCCTTGATGGGTTTGGTCTCCACCTGACCCACCGAGACCTTGAGAAAGCGTTCCGGTGAGCAGCTCAGCAAGGCCTCGCCCTCCCAGTGGAGAAAAGCGGAATAGGGCGAGGGCAGGGCGCGGCGCAGCACCCGGTAGGCTTCGAAGGGGTCTCCACGGTACGCCGCCGAGAAGCGCTGGGCGTAGTTCACCTGGTAGCAATCCCCGGCGTCGATATAGTCGCGGATACGGGCGATGGCGGCCAGGTACTGTTCACGGGAAATGTCCGGCGAGAAAGGCCGCTCCAGGGAGAAGGGTTCCCCTGCTGGAACCGGCGCCTTGCTGGCCAGTAGGCGCTCTATCCGCTGGCGGGTGGCGGGGCTACAGCTCGGGTGGAACACCAGCCACCCCTTGGCTTCCTGGTGATTGAGAATCAGCGCCCATCCGTACCAGCCCTGCCTGGCGGATGGCCGCAAGTCATTGCCATCCTGTTGTACGGGCGGCAAGCCATTGCCGGACAAGCCGCAATCGTAGCGCCAGTAACCCATCAGGCCGCCGATGAACGGCAGATGGCTGAACCCCTCGTCAAAGCGCCCGCGCTCCACGAGCAACTGGTCGGCGGCCGCGAAGGGGTCAGAATCGAGGGTTCGGGGCGGCGTGGAGGCCATCACCAATTGGGTTTGTCCGCGCCGATGCTCCAGCCAGCATTCCGGCAGTGCCGACAGGATGTCGAAGCGTCCCTGCAGGGAGCGGGGCTTGCCGCTGTCCAGCCAGATGGCTCCCTCCAGGTTCCTCAGCCGTGCAAACAGCGCCTCGGCATCTGGCTGGTAGGGGAAATTGACAATGTCGGGTGTGGCGGCCATGTCGTCGCTCATCGCATGGGACAGGTCACGGAAGGTGGGCTGGGTGTGGGTATAATCCGGTCCAGGCACCTACGGAATCGCCCATTATGCCTTTCATCGCCCTCGAAAAGCGCCAGCGGCTTAAAAATGGCGATTGCCGTTTGCACAAGGTGGCTGGACAGCGGGTGTTGCTGATTCAACAGCAGGATCGCTATTACGCCATCGGCGATACCTGCCCCCACGCTGGCGCGTCCCTGCGCAAGGGGCGACTGCACGACGACTGTATCCGCTGCCCCAAGCATGGCATCTCCTTCGACCTGGCCAGCGGTCTTCCCAGGGGCGGGGAGGCGGTGGCAGCCATCGCGGGCCTGAAACGCTATGAGGTGAGGGTCCGGGGTGACGAGGTGGGGATCGAGGTTGAAATTGCTGTCGACATCAATCCCTCAGGATAACTGTGAACTTCCGCTGCCCATCAGTCCAGAGCGCACTTGACGACCATGCCCCATTGTTGACCCCACAGGAAAATTTCGTGGTAGAGTCTCCGGCCCCATAACCTAAAAACGGAGGTCCTTGTGCTCCACGGCGAGAAAATTCTGGTTACCGGCGTCACCGGCAAAATTGCCTTCCCCATAGCCAGGGCGCTGGCCGCCAACGGCAACGAGGTGTGGGGCATGGCCCGCCTCAAAAATCCCGCGGACCGGGAAAAACTCGAGGCCGCCGGCATCGTGCCCGTCGCCCTCGACATGGCCGAGGGCGACTTCTCCTCCCTGCCGGATGACTTCACCTATGTATTCCATGCCGCCGTGGATCCGGGCCTCGACGACTGGCAGGCCAGCCTGCGGACCAATGCCCATAACAGCGGGGAATTGCTCTATCACTGCCGCAAGGCCAAGGGTTTCGTGTTCTGTTCCACCGGTTCGATCTATGCCTATCAGGGCCAGCGCCCGCTCACCGAGTCGGATCCACCGGGGATTCCTCTGCGGGCCAACTACAGCTTTTCCAAGGTGGCCGCCGAGGCGGTGTGCACCTGGATCTCCAACCGTTATGGCGTGCCCCTCACCATCATCCGCATCTGCTCCACCTACGGCCCCCTGGGGGGCGCCCCCTGCGACCGCTTCGAGGCCATCCTGGCGGGCAAACCCATCCGCGTCCACCCCGACAAACCCAACAATTACAACCCTATCTACGAGGACGATTATGTGGAACTGGGCATCCGCGCCATGGAAGTGGCCAGCACGCCGCCGGTGGTGGTCAACTGGTCCGGCAGCGAGACGGTGAGCATCGAGGATTACTGCACCTACATGGCGGAATTGGTGGGCAAGGAGCCGATCTTCGACTATACCCCCGACGCCCACACCCCCCTGTGGCCGGATGTCACCCACATGCACGAAGTGCTGGGCCGCACCAAGGTGCCCTGGCGGGAGGGCATGAAGCGCATGATCAAGGCCCGCCATCCCGAACTCAAGCTGAAAGGGGAGGAGTGACATGGCCAGCAAGCCCCAATTCGGTTCCGACGGTCTGGTGGGCCAGCCTTCCGACCAGTCATCCGCCATCCTCGCGGAGGGAGACAGCGGCATCTCCACCCTGTTTTTGTCCATGTCCGAGCGCCATCCGGAGGGCGCGGACGCCGATTACCTGCGCTGGCACAGCCTGGATCACCGCCCCGAGCAGTATCGGCTGCCCAGTCTGCGC
>JBJHDJ010000267.1:3176-4273 GCA_050486485.1 Porticoccaceae bacterium | reverse complement strand
TGGCTGACATCGAAGGTGCCCATCTGGGCGCCGCGCCGCCCCCCGGCGGAGGACACGGTGAAGCACATCTTGTCGAAGATATCCATGAAGGACAGGGGGCCGGAGGTGTAGGCGCCGGCGCCGGACACATAGGCGCCCCGCGGCCGCAGGGTGGAGAATTCGTAGCCGATGCCGCAGCCGGCCTTGAGGGTGAGGCCCGCTTCCAGGTTGCGCTCCAGGATGCCCTTCATGGAGTCGGGGATGGTGCCCGACACGGTGCAGTTGATGGTGGAGGTGGCGGGCTTGTGCTCCAGGGCGCCGGCGTTGGAGATGATGCGCCCGGCGGGTATGGCGCCGTTGCGCAGGGCCCACAGGAAGCGCTCGTACCACTTGTCCACCAGATCCCCTTGTTCCACCTCGGCGAGGGCGCGGGCCACCCGCTGGTAGGTGCCGTCGATATCCTTGTCGACGGGGTTGCCGCGCTTGTCCTTGAGACGGTATTTCTTGTCCCAGATGTCCTCGGAGGCGGGTTGGAGCTGGATATTGATGGTGGCGGGCTGCTTGGCCGTTTTCAGGGCTTCTATTGACATGGAGGTTCTCGCCGTTCTAATTGGTGTGAACAGATATTGGGGTAAAAAGCTCCCCCAGGTGAAAAAAGGCACAACATATAGTGGCAATGGATTTCGCCGTTATCAAGGCCAAAGAGCAAAAAAATTTGCCTCCGAGGGGTTCAGCCGACGAATGGCGTCCACCATCGGCGCCTCCCGGGGGATAAAACGGTTGAATCCGCCGGCAAAGCACTTACCATCGACGGCCCCGGCCCGATGCCTGTCCGCGCCACGGGCCGGCCGACGCCCATCGCGCCATGGAGCACCACCAGGGACTTCCCCCTGTAAAGAGAATCATGGGCCATCCCGAGGATGGCCCCATAAACACAACCGACTCGCGAGGACAGCCGTGAACGATTTCGATACCCGCACCCTGCGCAACACCCTGGGGACCTTCGCCACTGGAGTGACCGTGATCACCACCCTGGACGCCGAAGGCGTGCCCAGGGCCATGACCGCCAACAGCTTTTCCTCCGTGTCGCTGGACCCGCCCCTGGTGCTGTGGAGCAT
>JBJHDJ010000267.1:0-3166 GCA_050486485.1 Porticoccaceae bacterium | reverse complement strand
AAAAATTTGCCTCCGAGGGGTTCAGCCGACGAATGGCGTCCACCATCGGCGCCTCCCGGGGGATAAAACGGTTGAATCCGCCGGCAAAGCACTTACCATCGACGGCCCCGCTCCATCGTGTGCCGCCACTGATTCAGCCTATGCCTTCAAGACATCGCTTGGTACCCAGCTTTGAACCCCCAGACATATCCCCAGCATGCTTGAACCACCCCCAAAGGTTCGCCCAAGTGCTGACTGACTGCCTCTTACGACAGCCTATTTAGATGCCTAGCACTAGATTGCACATCTGTTGCCTGCACATTTTCCACAATCTTCTTGACACCAATATTCTTTTATATGAATATTAAATCGTATATATGGATAGTTAAGCTTATAATACACTACCGATAGGGTTAACTCTCCAACTTACAAATTGAAAAACATTTAATGAATCAATAGATTAAAGCTTGCCATGTATATCCCTTGGAGGAATAACTATGAAAAATGTTGTTATCAAAAGTTTGTGGACTATGACTTTACTAAGCTCTGTATCAGCAACATATGCCGAGACCACCGATACGAGCCGTTCAATTAGGTCTGGAGCTTTGGACGAAATCATTGTAACTGCGCAGCGTCGAACAGACCGACTACAGGACGTGCCTTTCAGTGTAACAGCAGTCTCGCAAGAGGAACTAACAAATGCGGGTATCGTCTCAACAAGGCAACTACAACAGATCGTGCCGGGCCTGACCTGGGCGGCCAATGGCGTATGGGCCCAACCCGCACTGCGGGGAGTGGCGACCACAGTTTCAGGACCGACAAACGGAAATCCTATTGCAATCTATCTTGATGGCGTTTACCAGCCCAAGCAGGATGGAACCTTACTGGACCTTGCCGATATCAGTAGCATCGAAATACTCAAGGGCCCACAAGGAACATTGTTCGGCCGCAACGCATCCGGTGGTGCAATCCTAGTCAACACTTTGACCCCGAACTTGAGTGAACTAGAGGCAAAACTGTCTTTTGATGCAGGGGTTTACTCAGGTGGCAGGGCTAAGACCGCTGAACACACCATGGCCAGAGGCTTTGTGTCACTACCGTTGTTGGAGAACAAACTGGCAGCCAGTCTGTCAGGGTGGGCGGAATATACCCCGGGTTATTTTGAAGAAGTCCGCACAGGGAAAAGGCAGGGCACTGTAGAGGTCTACGGGGTTCGCGGCAAGCTCCTATGGGTGGCTGGAGACAACACGGAGGTGCTCATAACGGGTTATTATTCCGACCGACGAGATTCCGCAGCATGGTCCGGGTCCAACCCCATCGGCGTTGCAGCACCCATGGCCCAAAATCCAGACGGGTCATTCGTGTATCCCGATGTGGTTTTTGCCACAAAAGCCTGGACAACAGCGCATACTCACCCCGCCGAACCAAGATATTGGCTAGAAAACTATGGGATATCCTTTAAGATAACCCATGATATAGATGGGATCGGTACTATCACGAGCAATACCGCCTACACCTATTCAGATCACAAGTCATTGACGGGAACACCACGAGCATACTCACCACTCTGTTTCCAGGCTTTCGCCTGCCTGAAGTTCAACGCCAATGTTGATGACGATATCTGGTCAAGTGAACTGATTTTCAATTCCGAGCAATTTGGTGATCTTAGCTTTGTTGCTGGTCTGTTCGCCTTCCACCACAAATCCACAGAAGATGATTTTGCATGGACAGGATCAACAGACTTTGCCAACCTTCCGCTAGTCTTTGATGCCCTTGGCGCGCACACGGCAAAGGCGTACGCTTTATTTGGTGAAGCCAACTACGCTCTGACGGACACGCTGACCCTGGTTGCTGGGGCAAGATATAACTATGAAAGCCGCTCCGCTCGGGGGAGCTCCTTTGGAGTACCCCTGGGAAAATTCGTGGACAAATCTTGGAATAATATCAGCCCAAGAATCTCACTGAAATATATGGCCACTGATGAGTTGAATCTCTACGCGACCTTTAGTACTGGATTCAAGGCGGGAGCTGCACCTACATTCTTCACTGAAGTGGATCCAGTTACAAACCCCGAAAAAATGTATGCTTATGAGGTTGGGGCGAAATTTTCAACACCCACGCTTATGTTGAGTACCGCTTTGTTCTATTACGACTACCAGGACTACCAAGCGGAGTCCTCCGTTGACAGAATTGTCGTGGTTCGCAACGCAACTTCGGCAGAAATCATCGGCATGGACTTTGACGCCACTTGGCAGATGACATCAGGTTTCCGCAGCCGCGTTGGTTTTTCTTGGCTGCCAAGAGCCAGATACGGAAAATTCACAAATGCCATCGCGTTCGAGCCACCACTAGGGCCATTTGGCCTTGTAACAAATCAAGAATTTGATGCGACCGGTGTAAGGTTGAATAAATCCCCAGAATTCACGGCAACACTCACTGGAGAATATGTCACGGATACCCGGCTTGGCGAGTTATCAGCGGCCGCGACGTTATATCATTCTTCAAATTTCAGATTTGAATATACTGCCAGACTTAAGCAAAAGTCCTATGAGACTATCGGCGCTCAAGTCTCCCTTGTCCCTACAAGCAATCAAAATTTACGCCTAGGAGTATATGGCCGCAATTTAACCAATGCCGAATATATCACGGGTGGAAACTTTACCAATAATGACACGGCCGTTTACTGGGGGCCACCCAGAGAAGTTGGGGTAAATTTTTCCCTGACATATTAAGGTCGGGCTGAACTACTCGCCTTTCAACTTTCCACTTCCTGATCATTTTTCATGGAGATAACGCCTCTTTTAAAAAACGAGTGGGCAGGACTGGGTACACCTCCGGGCGCTGGGGGTCAAGGGCGCACGCAGCCCAGCGCAACGAACCCTTGACGCCCGGCGCCAAGCAGTGCACTTGGCCAGGGTCGATTGCGGCGTATTCCGCATTCGACCCTGGTCACCCACGGCAGCGAACGACCCGCCCTGGCCTGATAGAATCGCCCGCTCCGTGGCAATCTCTTTTTGAAGACAGCGTGCATACCCTACTCTTTGATTCCGCCCTCGGCATCACTTCCCCTTGGCAAGTACGCGATGTCCGCTTCAATGTCACCCACAAATCGCGGCTTTCGGCCTTAAAGCCGAGCACGGTCGCCTGGTGGCCAATCCCCGCTTTGTTGTGACCAATCTCCCCAAGG
>JBJHDJ010000266.1:0-4347 GCA_050486485.1 Porticoccaceae bacterium | reverse complement strand
CCCCTCCCCGCCTTGATCCTGCCGCGATGGGTCTTGGCATCCACCCGTTTCTGGCGGGCGGTCTTGCTGGGTTTGGTGGGGCGGCGGGGCTTGCGCTCGACGGTGACGCTGACCACCAGCTCCCTCAACCGCTCCAGGGCGTCGGCGCGGTTCTTTTCCTGGGTTCGGAATTGCTGGGCCTTGATCACCACCACGCCCTCGCTGGTGATGCGCTGATCACGGAGCCGCAGTAGCCGTTCCCGGTAGATGTCGGGTAGGGAGGAATTGGCGATATCGAAGCGCAGGTGAATGGCGGAGGACACCTTGTTGACATTCTGGCCGCCAGCGCCCTGGGCGCGGATGGCGGTCAGTTCGATCTCGTCGTCGGGAATGACCAGGGTTGGGGTGATTTGCATTGGAATTGTCTGAAGTCGGACGTCTGACGTCTGACGCTGGAGAAACTGAACGACCCCCAGCCTCTTTCGGTAATGTGGTCATGAACCCAAGGCATGGCTTGGCACAGACCGGTGTTTTCATCAGACATCAGATGTCCGACGTCAGACCCAAAGCTTCACCCTCCTGTGGCGTTCATGAAGCGCACGATATCCACCCGCTCCGGGTCGAAGTGGTGCTTCTCCGGCTTGCGGCCGATGGCGGTGACGATGGCATGCCGCAGCCGCTCGCCGTCGCCGGGGTGGCGGCGCACCAGGGCCTTGAGGTCGAGGGAATCCTCGTTGCCCAGGCACAGCAGCAGGCGCCCTTCGGCGGTGAGGCGGACGCGGTTGCAACTGGCGCAGAAATTGTTGGACAACGGGGAGATAAAGCCAATTTTGGCGCCACTGCCCTGTACCCGGTAATAGCGGGAGGGGCCGCCGGTGGTCTCGGCGCTGGGCATCAGCTCAAAGGCGTCCGCCAGCCTGTCGCGTATCCTGTCACTGAAAAACCGGGTATCGGCGCGGCTGTGGGAGTCGATCTGGCCCAGGGGCATCTCCTCGATATAGGAGATATCCATGCCCCGCTCCACGGCGTAGCGGGCCAGTGGCAAGACCTCGTCGTCGTTGACGCCGGCCAAGACCACGGCGTTGAGCTTGATATGGAACCCCCGCGCCTGGGCGGCGTCGATGCCCGCCAGCACCTGGGGCAAGTCACCGGTGCGGGTCATGGCCTTGAAGCGCCGGGGGTCGAGGCTGTCCAGGCTGATATTGAGGCGCCGCATGCCGGCGTCCCACAATTCCCCGGCGTGCTCCTTGAGCAGCGCGCCATTGGTGGTCATGGTGAGCTCCCCGAGGCCAGGCAGTTCGCCAAGTTTGCGGGCCAGTTGCAGCACCCCCTGGCGCACCAGGGGCTCGCCACCGGTGAGCCGGATCTTGGTGACACCCAGTTCGGTGAAGGCGCCGGCGATGGCGACCATCTCCTCTAGGGTGAGAATATGCTGGCGGGGGGCGAAGGTCATGTCCTCCGCCATGCAGTAGGTGCAGCGGAAATTGCAGCGGTCGGTGACGGACAGGCGAAGGTAGGTGATTCGGCGGCCAAAGGGATCCACCAGCCCGCCCGGGGCATTGTGGCCTGGCATGTCGCTATCAACCGCGGGCATGGCGCTGCTCAGAAAAGTGATGCGTATGAGAGGAAGTCTAGCCTATCTCCCCTGGCCACTGCACGCCCCGCCGGTTGCACCGCCAGGCCATCGCCCCAGCACGCCGATGACAGCACGCCGCTGCTCTGGTTGGGAAAGATCTCGATGCCCTGCCCGGTGAGCCTGGCCCGCAGATATTCCTGGCGGCCACCAGCCTTGCGCTCGAACAGGGCCGGAGCCTTCGCCAGCGCCGGCTGGCTGTCGCCGCAACCCTGAAGCCGGAACAACAGGGGCCGCAACAGAATCAGTGAGGTGACGAATACCGAGGCGGGATTGCCCGGCAGCCCGACAAAGGGCACCCCCAGCACTGTGCCAAAGGCCAGGGGCTTGCCGGGCTTGATGGCGATTTTCCAGAAGACGATGGTGCCCAACTGCTCCACCACCGCCTTGACATGATCTTCTTCCCCCACGGAAACCCCGCCAGAAGTGACGATGATATCGGCGCTGGCGGCGGCTTGCCGCAGGCGGTCGGCAATGAGCTCGGGCCTGTCCGCCACCAGATCCAAATCCACCATCTCCATGCCCCAGGCGGACAGCAGCCCCGCCAGGGTGGCGCGGTTGGAATTGTAGATCTGCCCCGGGGCCAGGGCCTGTCCGGGATTGACCAGTTCGTCGCCGGTGGAGAATACCGCTACCCGCAACGGGCGGCGCACCGCAACCTCCCTGATGCCCAGGGAGGTGATCAGCCCCAGCTCCTGGGGGCGCAAGCGGGTGCCGATATCGATCACTCGATCCCCTTCGGCGATATCCTGGCCTCCGCGGCGGATGTTGTCTCCCTGCTGCCCGTGCTTGGGCAGGGTGACGCTGCCCTGCGCGGTTGTGCAGTCTTCCTGGATGGCCACGGTATCGGCCCCCGGGGGTATTTCCCCGCCGGTGAAGATCCTGGCGGCGCTTCCAGGTGCCAGGGGGACGGGGGCGTGGCCGGCGGCGATGCGCTGGCTCACCGGCAGCACGAAGCCGGCGCGCCTGGCATCCTCCAGGCGATAGGCGTAACCGTCCATGGCGCTGTTGTCGGCGGGGGGCACCGACAGAGGGGCGATAATATCCTGGGCCAGCACCCGATTGAGCGCCCTGGGAACCTCGAGGAATTCCCTTCCGGAAATCGGCGTGACAGCTTCCACAAGCCGCCCCACCGCTTCATCGACGGACAACACGGTTAAGCCCGGTTCCTGCTACGCTGGCCGACATGCTGGACGAAGTTGCAGGGGCCGGTGCGGCTGTCAAGCTGGGGGCGCAGGATCTGTTCCCAGCCCAGTTGGCAGGCGCCGGTGGAGCCAGGCAGGCAGAAAATGGCGGTGCGGTTGGCAAGCCCCGCCAGGCATCGGGACTGCACGGTGGAGGTGCCGATATCGTCGTAAGACAGTTGACGGAACAGCTCGCCGAAGCCCTCGATGCGCTTGTCGAACAGGGGAGCCAGAGCCTCCGGAGTGCTGTCACGGCCAGTGAAGCCGGTGCCGCCGGTGGTGATGATCACCTCCACCTCGGGATCGGCGATCCAGGCGGACACTCTGGCCCGCAACAGGTAGATGTCGTCGACGATGATGTCGCGGGTAACGAGTTGATGTCCTTCAGCAGTTATTGCTTCCGCCAGATAGGCCCCAGAACTGTCGGTGTCCAGGGTGCGGGTATCCGAAACCGTCAGCAGGGCAATGGCGAGGGGCTGGAAGGTGTCGCTTTTGCTCAAGGGGTTTGCTCCTGGTGTGGTGGTGGTTCAACGGGTCTACAGGTTCTCATTCAGGCGGTTCTGATTTTCACAGTGTTGCGGGGAATGATGGGTATCGCTGCGCTCAAGCCATCCTACCGTGCTGGCCAGCACGGTGCCAGTATGGGATAGCCTGAACCGCGGACTGTGGACGGCACGAAATCACTGTCACTGCGAGACACGATCTTGCTTCGGCAGGGTTTCGAAGCGCCCGGTAGGATGGGTTGAGCGCAGCGATACCCATCAGATTTGGGGAATGAAAAGGGATGGCGATGGGTATCGCTTCGCTCAACCCATCCTACGGGCCCACATAAATACAATTAACAACAATAATTTGCATCATTTATTGAAGGTTATATATACAAGAGTTTGACGGCAGGCCGCGCACTCGTTGCATGGATCGCGTGCCGCTTATGACAAGGTGAAGAGGTATCACCCGCACACCGGGCAACCCGTCCGGCGACTGATGGCAAAGGACGTCCATTGCTCGCGGCGGGCATCGAAGCGGTGCAGGCGTCCGCCAGGGGGAAAACGCTGGGGATCGCCATGCGCCAGCAGCAGGCGCATGGCGGCGATGGCCTGCATGCTGCCCATCACCCCCAGCAGCGGGCCCACAACCCCGCTGTTACCGCAAGTCGCCAGGGGTTCGCCGCCCCCCTCGGGGATGACACAAGCCAGACAGGGCGCCGGATTGGTGGAAAAATCAAGGGTCATCAACTGACCTTCCCAGCCCAGGGCGGCGGCGCTCACCAGCGGGATACCGTGGCGATGGCAATAACGGTTCAACCAGTGCCGCGCCGCCAGATTGTCGGTGCAGTCCACCACCACATCGTAGCCAACCCGTTGTGTTTCTTTCCCCAGAGCCTGCTCCACGGAGTCCGCCAGAACATGAATGGCGACAGCAGGATTGAGAGCCACCAACTCGCGGGCCGCGGCGGCCACCTTGTGGTCGCCAATGTCCGCCATGCGGTACAGCACCTGCCGTTGAAGGTTGGTGAGATCCACCCGGTCAGGGTCGCACAGTGTCATGTGA
>JBJHDJ010000265.1:0-4362 GCA_050486485.1 Porticoccaceae bacterium | reverse complement strand
AAAACTCTACCCCGGGACACCGCCCTACTACCGTAAAGAGGCTTAGCTCAGCACCATTCGAGCCAGGCCTCACTTGATGGATTCGTTGCCGGCCACGGAAGTGCGGTGCATGGTGCGACCGGAGTGCTTGTCGTAGGGAATCACCCGGTGCAGGGCGCCGCAGTTGTTCCACACCACGAAATCCCCCTCGCTCCACTGATGGCGGTAGGTGAAATCCGGCTGGGCGGCCCACTCCAGCAGGCGGGTCAGCAGGGCGCGGCCCTCCGGCAGACCCATGCCCACCACCTGTTCGGCGTGGGTGCCCACCAGCAAGGACTTGCGGCCTGAATCGTGGCTCCATACCAGGGGATGCTCCTGGCGCTTGCTGATGCCCTTCCAGTCGTCGGGGGTGACGCTGAAATCCAGCACCGGGCGGATGGCGGAAAAGACGCTGTGAACCACCCGCAGGTCGGCGATGTCGGCCTTCTCGTCCTCCGGCAGAAACTCATAGGCGGCGAAGGTGTTGGCGAATTCGGTCTGGCCGCCCTTCCCCGCTGTCTTGCGGCAGGACAGCAGCGACGCCTTGGAGGGTGGGATTTCCTCCATCACGCCATCCATGTGCCAGAAGAAGGTTCCCAGCACATATTCGGGGGCCTTGTTCAGCTTCGGATCCAAGGTGATCTTGTAGACATCCGGATCCTCGCCGGTGGGGCCCTGCTTGACGAAGTTGACCCGCTCCCCCAACAAGTCGGTGAAGCGCAGTTGCTCCCCGTCCGACAGGCCGATTTCGGGAAACACCAGCACGATGCGCTCGTCCAGTAGATTGAAGCACTCGCGGACGAAGTCGGGGTCCGCCATATCCGAGCGGCTGGCCTGTACCCGGGCGCCGATGTGGGGTTTTACATTTTCAAAGTGAATGGACATAACCGGTTACCATGGACTGATTGATAAGTGGCCGTGTACAAGTACCTTGCATGCATGGCCAACATTGACGATACCCGACAGGTTTTCCCTCCTATCGGGTTGGGGTGAGCCACATTTCATTGACATTGACCCGCAACGGCTGACTGACGGCATAGACGATGGCGTTGGCGATATCCTCCACCTGCATCACGCCATCCCGGTGCATGTAGGCTTGCATGCCAGCGCGCACCTTCTCATCCGGGATGGTATCGGCGATGTCCGTTTCCGTGGTGCCGGGCTCGATCACGGTGACGCGGATGCCATGCTCCGCCACTTCCTTGCGCAACGCGGCGGACAGGGCGGTAATGCCGTACTTGCTGGCGGAATAGGAGGCATTGCCCGGTGATCCCGGCAGCTTGGCGGCATTGGAGGAAATATTGACGATATGCCCCCTGCCCCGTCCCTGCATGCCCGGCAGCACCGCCTTGCTCAGGTACATGGGCGCCAGCAGGTTGATATTGATGGTGTCGCGGATGCCCTGTGAATCGGAACCCACCAGCGGACCGGGACGGATGATGCCGGCATTGTTCACCAGGATATCCACGGCCCCGAAGGTGTCCTCGGCCCACTTGGCGGCCGCCACCGCCTGGTCTTCCTGGCCCACATCCGCCACGAAAGATGCCGCTTCTCCCCCGGCGCCGGCGATATCCGCCACCAGTGCCCGCAAGGGCTCGGCGCGACGCGCCACCAGGGCAACCTTGATACCCAGCCGCGCGAACGCCACGGCGGTGGCCTTGCCAATGCCCGCCGAGGCGCCCGTGATCAGGGCCACGCCGCCGGTCAGGGATGTCGTATCCATAGTGTCACCTGCTCCTGGAATCGGTTACTGTTATTTGCATATGCGAACATAAGTGCGCAAGTGCATAATATGGCCGATTCTACGGCAATTGAACAGGAAATCAACCGTGTTGCCGCCAGCGGGCCACGACAGGGGTCAAGCCCCATCGACGATGTCCGTATCTCACAGGTTCGTCCTTGGCCCATCATCGTCGGTGATTGCCCTGGGGCTGCCCAGCCTCTAGCATCGGCGGGACAGGATGTGAATGGCAACGACCTGACGGGCGTTCGAATGCCATCCCCCATCGCGGCGAACTGCGCGAAACCCCGCTCGAGAGGGATGGGCAATCCGCGCGGCAGGTCCATGACCATCGAACCAGATAACCATCAGAACAGGTACAGCACCATGTCCCAGCAACTTTCCCTGGACGCCATGACCAATGGCCTCACCCCCGAACATGACTATTTCTTCCCCGACAAGCCCGCGGATCCGGAGATGCGCGAAAGCACCTCCATCTGGATGTTCGAGGAGAATGGCCAACTGGGTTTTCCCCGTATCGGCATCGAGGGGGAGGCCAGTTCCTGGGAGAACCGCCACTATCAGGCCAACTTCGCCCTCGGCAATGGGGAGATACTCATCGACAACGGGCGAGGGCCGGTGCCCTCCCCCATCGGACCCGACGGCAAGCCCACGGTGTTCGGCGCCGGCCCCCTCAGCTTCCGCTGCCTGGAGCCCTTCCGCCGCTGGCTGGTGACCTTCGACGGCACCGCCCACCACGGCACCCTGGGGGAACAAATTGCCGGCACCCTGCTTAACAACCCCCGGGTGCCCGTCAGGCTCGAGGCGGAAATCACCATGCACACCCCCGCCTGGGTGCAGGACTACACCCCCGGGGAGGTGGCAAAAATGAGTCGCGAGGAACTGGACAACGCCCAGAGCATGGGGCTGGGCTGGCGACTGGAGCACCTGTTCCGCGGCGCCGGCACCCTGACCGTGGCTGGCGAGCCCCGGACATTCAACTGTCTCGGCTCGCGCATCAAGCGCCAGAGTGTGCGCCCCCTGGACGCCTTTCGCGGCCACTGCTGGCAGTCAGCGCTGTTTCCCGACGGTCGCGCCTTCGGTTTTATCAGTTATCCACCCTCGGACAGGGCGGGGCTGTTCCATATCGGTTATGTGTACCTGAACGGCAAAATGTACCCGGCGCGCCCCACCCGCATCCCCTTTATCCGCCAGGTGGTGGAGGAGGGAGACGATGTCAGCCTGGAGCTGGAGTCGGCGCTGGGCACCCACCGCATCCAGGGCGTCACCACCCTGTCCACCTTCAGGGTCAACAACCCGGACATGGCCGCCCTCGGCGCCGCGGGCTTCACCCTGCAGCAGAGCGGCGCCCGCTATAGCTGGGACGGCATGACCAGCTACGGTATGATCGAACGCTCCGCCACCGGGGAGCAGATGCGCGACGGCTATAAACTTTAGGGCACCTCTAGCCTGAAAAACCCCCGCGCGGCTCGGAGCATCCCGGGCCGCTGGCGACATGCTTCAGGGGTTCCCCAGGACCCAGCCTCTACGCCAGGGCCGTTTCGAACAAGTGCAGCAGGCGCGCCCAGGCGCGCTCCGCCTGTTCCTGGTGATAGACCGGGGAGTCGGGGACACACCAGCCGTGCAGGGCCCCATCGTACACCTCGATCTCGGCGGACAGACCGGCGCTGTCGAAACTCTCCCGGAGAATGTGCTTGGCCTCGGGATCCCGCTCGTCGTCGTTCTCGGCGATGGCGATGAGGAAGGCCGCTTCCATATGGGGGATGAGCAGGTGGGGACTGTCATCCCGATCGGTGGCCAGGCCGCCACCGTGGAAGGAGGCCCCCGCCCCCAGGCGATGGGGTACCGCCGCCACGGTGCGCATCACCATGGGCCCACCCATGCAATACCCCATGGTGCCGATGCGCCGGTCGGTATCCACCGCGGGCTGCTGGTCGAGCCACTGGACGAAGCCGCGGGCGTCGGTGAAATGGGTCTCGGCGTTCAGCTCCCCCGCCATGGGCCTGACGGTATCGCGGATCTCGGGATCCTGGAAGGTGGCGCCCTCCGGCACCACCGGCGCCCTGGCGCTGCGATAGAAGGGGTTGACCACCAGCACGGCGTAACCCGCCTCCGCCAGGCGGCGCCCCATGGTGCGGAAGGTGGGGCGCAGGCCCAGGATATCCGGCCAGACGATGACCCCCGGATGCCTGCCGCTGGCGGGATGCACGAAGTAACAATCCGCCTCGCCATCCGGAGTTTCAATTGTCACATCACGCTCCGTCAGGGCCTCGGCGCGGCCCGCCGTGGGCAGCACCATGGCCAGGGCGGCGCCGGCGGTGAGCTTGGTGAACTGGCGGCGGCTAAGGCCCCTGCCGGTCAGTTGTGGCTTTTCATTATCATTCGCTGTAAAGTCATCACACATGGTCAATTGCCTCCATCAAGCAATGTTGGAAACCAGGGCGGAAATTCAGTGTAGCGGAGAATCGCTCAAATGGCGGACCTGATCCTGCTCTTCGCGTTCAGCTCGCACACGGGTTGCAGCCCTTCCATCGAGTCGCACCGGCTCGACCTTCAACGATGCTCGATATTGGCGACAGCCTCCAGCAGGGCCTGGGCATAAC
>JBJHDJ010000264.1:0-4380 GCA_050486485.1 Porticoccaceae bacterium | reverse complement strand
AACAGGCCCATGACTCCGCCGGAGATCTTCGGCTTTGTCATTTTCCTGTTCATCGGCGGCCTCGACACGGTATTCGCCACCCTCAACAACATCTGGCTGTGGCTGGCGCAAAATCCCGATCGCGTCAAGGAGATCATCAGCGACCCGGACAACATCGATGCCCAGGTGGAAGAGCTGCTGCGGGTCTACTCGGTGACCTTCTCCGGTCGTGTGCTGATCCAGGACTACGAGCTGCACGGCGTGAAGATGAAGAAAGGGGACAGGGTCACCTCCATCTTGCCCGCCTGTAATTACGACCCGGATGTGTTCCCCAACCCCAAGGAGGTCAATTTCCACCGCCCGCGCCGCCCCATCCTGGCCTTTGCCGGCGGCGTGCACAGCTGCATGGGCGCCCACCTGGCGCGGCTGGAGATCAAGGTATCCCTGCAGGAATGGCTGCGCCGTATTCCGGAGTTTTCCCTCAAGCCAGGCGCGAAGATCGAGTACCGCCCCGGCGGCGTGGTGGGACCGGAGGAAGTGCCACTGGTGTGGTAGGCGTGGGCTGAGGCTCATTGATCGACACCGCGACAGCAGACCGTGAACCGGCAAACCCATCGTCGCCAGGCGATGGGTTTCACGACCCTTCCCCACCCCGTTAGCGCCTCCCTGAAAGCCCCCCTGAAAGCCCCCGCCCTGCCCAAATACCAGAGTGGCATGGGCCGTGCTATCCTTTGGCGCCCACGACAGCCTGCCCAGTGACACCCGGCCCCATGGGCTACGGTCTTTTCTGAACTCCGGGGCACTGGCCCTTGAGCTCCGCGATGGAATGGATTACCTCGATGAAAAAGTTTGTCTTCGGCCCCCGCATGTGGGCCATCCTCATCGCCACGGTGGTGATTTTCGGCGGATTCTTCTTCTTGCAGTGGTTTGGCAAGCAGCAGATGAACGCGTTCTTCGACAACATGCCGCCGCCGGATGTCACCGTCAGCTCCGCCGAGGCCATCGTCGTCGAGTGGGCCCCCACCGTGGAGGTGGCGGGCAGCCTGGTGGCGGTGAACGGCGCCCAGCTCACCACCGAAGTGGCGGGCATCGTCCATGAAATCCACCACCCCAGCGGCGCGCGGGTGACGGCCGGCGAGGCGCTGGTGTCCCTGGTGGCGGACACCGACCGGGCCGAGTTGAACGCCCTAAGGGCCACCGCCCGACTGGCGGAGATCGAGCTGGAGAGAGCCACCACCCTGTTCGAGCGCAACACCCTGTCCCGCTCCGAGTTGGATCGCCGCCAATCCGAACTGGATCAGGCCCGCGCCAATGTCGCCGCCCAGGAGGCGCGGGTGGAGCAGAAGACCCTGCGCGCCCCCTTCGATGGCCAACTGGGCATCCGCCGGGTGAATGTCGGTCAGTTCGTGGCCGCCGGGGACCCGGTGATCGGCTTGCAGGCCCTCGATCCCCTGTTCGTGAATTTCACCCTACCCGAGCAGTACCTCGCCAATGTCCACGGCGGCGGCCCGGTGCAGGTACGGGTGGCCGCGGATGCCATCGACGGCGAGATCACCGCTATCGAGCCGGCGGTGGACCCCATCACCCGCAACTTCGCCCTCCAGGCCACCATCGACAATCCCGAAGGGGTATTGCGCCCGGGCATGTTCGCCACCATCCAGGTCACCCTGGGGACGCCGCGAACACTTACCGCCGTGCCCGCCAGCGCCCTGTCCCACCGCGCCTATGGCACCTTCGTCTATGTGCTGACGCCGCGCGGCGGCAGGGGCGAGCAGTACGCCGTGACCCAGCGCTTCGTCACCCCGGGGGCCGCCCTGGGGGATCTGGTGGCTGTGGAGGGCCTGGAACCCGGCGAGGTGGTGGCCAGCAGCGGCCTGCTCAAGCTGCGCCCGGGGGGCACCACCCTCGTCAACAACCGGGTGACCCCGGGGGCCGAGCTGCACCCCAGCCCGCCCAGCGGCTGATCCAGGGAGCAACAGGCGATGAAATTCACCGATATCTTCATCCGCAAACCGGTGCTGGCCACGGTGGTCAGCCTGTTTATCGTGCTGCTTGGGCTGCGCGCCGGCAGTGATCTCAATGTGCGGCTGTTTCCCTTTATCGAGAACTCCATCATCACCGTCACCACCGCCTATATCGGCGCCGACGCGGATCTGGTGCAGGGCTTCATCACCACCCCCCTGGAGCGGGAAATCGCCTCCGCCGAGGGCATCGACTACCTCACCTCCACCAGCGGCAACGGCATGAGCACCATCACCGTGGTGGTGCGCGAGGACGCCGACGCCGACGAGGTGTTCACCCAGGTATTGAGCCGGGTCAACAAGCTACGGGCGGAACTGCCCGCCGGCTCCGAGGACCCGGTGGTGATGCTCGGCACCGGCGACGATGTGGGGGACATGTACCTGTCCTTCAGCAGCGAGCAACTGGATCTCAACCAGCTCACCGACTACCTGATCCGCGAGGTGGAACCCAAGCTGGCCACCATTCCCGGGGTGCAGCGCGCCAATATCGAGGGCAACCGCGCCTACGCCATGCGGGTATGGCTCGACCCGGCGCGCATGGCGGCCCTGGATGTCACCGCCTCGGAGGTGCGCCAGGCCCTGATCGCCAACAATGTGCTGTCGGCGGTGGGCTCCACCAAGGGCTCCATGATGATGATGGACCTCAAGGCCAACACCGACCTCGGCAGTCGCGAGCAGTTCGAGAACATCGTGCTGCGGCAGCGGGACAACACCATCGTGCGGCTGCGGGATGTGGCGGAGATCGAGCTGGGGGCGGAGAGCTATTCCGGCAGCACCACCTTTACCGGGGTGCAGTCGGTGTTCATCGCCATCAATGCCGACAACGAAGCCAGCGCCCTGGATGTCGCCCAGGAGGTGCGCCGGGTCTGGGATCGCGAGATCATCCCCCAGTTGCCCCAGGGCATCGATGCCGAGATCACCTACGACGCCACCGACTATATCCGCAACGCCATGAACGATGTGCAACTGACCATCGCCGAGGCGGTGATCATCGTCATCATCGTGATCTTCCTGTTCCTGGGTTCGCTGCGCTCGGTGATCATCCCCGCCATCGCCGTGCCCCTGTCCCTGATCGGCGCCCTGTTCCTGATGCTGCTGATGGGGTTTTCCATCAACCAGCTCACCCTGCTGGCCATGGTGCTGGCCATCGGCATCGTGGTGGATGACGCCATCATCATCCTGGAGAACATCCACCGCCATGTGGAGCAGGGCATGGCGCCCTTCGACGCGGCGATTCTCGGCGCGCGGGAACTGGCCTGGCCCATTGTCGCCATGACCACCACCCTGGTGGCGGTGTATATCCCCATCGGCTTTGTCGGCGGCCTCACCGGCACCCTGTTCACCGAATTCGCCTTCACCCTGGCGGGCGCCGTGGTGCTGTCCGGGGTGATCGCCCTCACCCTGTCGCCGATGATGTGCGCCAAGCTGCTCAAGCCCCACCGGGAGGGGGAAAAGTCCGGCCGCCTGGCCCACTGGCTGGATGTGAAATTCGAGCGCCTGCGGCTTGCCTACCAGCGGGATCTACACCGGGTGATGGAGGACAAGGGCGGGGTATTGCTGTTTGGCGCCATGATCCTGGTGTCCTGTTATTTCCTGTTCGTCAACTCGCCCGCCGAGCTGGCTCCGGAGGAGGACACCGGGTTCATCTTCTACCTGCTGGAAACAGACCCCAATACCACCCTGGAATATGTCGAGAGCTTTACCAATGAGCTGGCCACCATCACGGAGGCGATTCCCGAGATCGACAGCAACTTTGTCTACAACGGCTTCAGTCTCACCGCGCCATCGGCCACCAACGGCGGTTTCGGCGGCTTTGTTTTCAAGCCCTGGAACCAGCGCGATCGCAGCACCATGGAGATACTGGCCACCGACATCCAGCCCCGCCTGGACGCCATCGCCGGGGCGCAATCGGTGGCGGTGGTGCCCAGTTCCATGCCCATTTTCAGCACCTTCCCGGTGGAGTTCGTCATCGGCGCCACCGCCGACCCCCTGGTGCTCGACGAGGTGACTCAGCAGATCCTGGGCCGGGCCTACCAGAGCGGCAAGTTCATCTTCCTCAACAGCGACATGAAGTTCGACCGCCCCCGGCAGCAGATCCATATCGATCGCGACAAGGCGGCGCTGATGGGGGTGGACATGCAGACCCTCAGCAACGATCTCGGCATCTTCATGGCGGGAGCCTATGTCAACCGCTTCGCCCTGGACAACCGCTCCTACAAGGTGGTCCCCCAGGTGCGGCGCCAGGACCGCCTGCATGCCGCGCAACTGGCGGGCTACTACACCCGCGCCGGCAACGGCCAGTTGGTGCCCCTGTCCACCCTGGTGCGCTTCGAGGACGAGGTGCAGCCCCAGGCCCTGAAGCGCTTTCAGCAGCTCAACG
>JBJHDJ010000263.1:0-4380 GCA_050486485.1 Porticoccaceae bacterium | reverse complement strand
GGGGCACCATCCGCTTTTTCGACCTGCCCATGTCCGCCTTCAGCCGCGGCGAGCGCCACCAGCCCCTGCTGCGGGCCGGCGACACCGCCATCGCCAGCGCCATCTGCTACGAAATCGTCTATCAGGACCTGGTGGCCCGCGGCGCCGGGCGGGCCAATCTGATCCTCACCATCAGCAACGACACCTGGTTCGGTACCTCCGCCGGCCCCCACCAGCACTTCCAGATGGCGCGCCTGCGGGCCCTGGAAAACGGCAAGCCGGTGCTGCGCGGCACCAACGACGGCATCACCGCCATCATCGACAGCGGCGGTCGGGTACAGGCGAGATTGCCTCAATTCGAGCGCGCCGTGCTGGAGGGCGAAGTGGTGCCCCACAGCGGCAGCACCCCCTTCAACCGGCTCGGCTCCTGGCCCGTGGTGCTGTTCAGTTGGGTTGTGCTGGGGGTGGCAGCCTGGGCGGGGCGGCGAAAGGGGGTGCTCTGAAGTCGCAAGCCCGAGGCTGGAGATCAACACCAGATGTCAGGCCACGCAGTATCTCCAACTTGCAGGTCGCCACAGGAAAGTCCTGAAGCAACTCCGATCCTCTTGGCGTCAGACGTCAGACGTCAGACGTCAGACATCAGACATCAGACCACAGACAAACAGTCTTCAGACCCCAGCCCCTTTTCCCCTATAATCCCGCCCTTGCCCATCCACCCAGCAGCCGATACCCCATGGAAGAGCACTACCATCCCGACGCCGTCGAGCGGGACGCCCAACAGTTCTGGCGCGATAACAGGTCCTTCGAGGTCAGCGTCGATCCCGCCCGGGAGAAATACTACTGCCTGGCCATGTTCCCCTATCCCAGCGGCAAGCTGCACATGGGCCATGTGCGCAACTACACCATCGCCGATGTGATCAGCCGCCACCAGCGCATGCTGGGTAAGAATGTGCTGCAACCCATGGGCTGGGATGCCTTCGGGCTGCCCGCCGAGAACGCCGCCATCAACAACAACACGGCGCCGGCGCCCTGGACCTACAGCAACATCGAGTACATGAAGGGCCAGCTCAACTCCCTGGGTTTTGCCTACGACTGGAGCCGCGAGCTGGCCACCTGCCGCCCCGACTACTACCGCTGGGAGCAGTGGTTCTTCACCCGCCTCTACGAAAAGGGCCTGGTGTACAAGAAGATGGCCACCGTCAACTGGGATCCGGTGGATCAGACGGTGCTGGCCAACGAGCAGGTGATCGACGGCCGCGGCTGGCGTTCCGGCGCCCTGGTGGAACGGCGCGAGATTCCCCAGTGGTTCATCCGCATCACCGCCTACGCCGAGGAACTGCTGGCGGACCTCGACAAGCTCGACGGCTGGCCCGAGCAGGTGCGCACCATGCAGCGCAACTGGATCGGCAAGAGCCGTGGCGTGGAGCTGACCTTCGACCTGGCCACCCCGGTCGGTGACATCGCCGGTTTCGAGGTCTACACCACCCGTCCCGACACCCTGATGGGAGTCACCTATGTCACCCTGGCCGCCGAACATCCGCTGACCCTGGCCCTGGCCCAGGGCAACCCCGGCCTCGCCGCCTTTGTCGCCGAGTGCAAGCAGCAGGCGGTGAACGAGGCCAACATGGCCACCATGGACAAGAAGGGCATGGCCCTCGGCGTCGACGCCATCCACCCCATCAGCGGCGCCAAGGTGCCGGTGTGGGTGGGCAACTATGTGCTGATGGACTACGGCACCGGCGCGGTGATGGCGGTGCCCGCTCACGACCAGCGGGACTGGGAGTTCGCCCGCCAGTATGGGCTGCCCATCGAGCAGGTGATCGCGCCCGCCAGTGGCGAGGCCATCGACCTGGAGCAGGAGGCCTTTGTCGACAAGGGTGTACTGGTGAATTCCGGACCGTTCGACGGACTGGCCTTCGACGCCGCCTTCGATGCCATCGCCGACGCCCTGCAACAGCGCGACAAGGGCCGCGTCACCACCAACTTCCGCCTGCGCGACTGGGGTGTGTCCCGCCAGCGCTACTGGGGCGCCCCCATTCCCATGCTCTACCGCCCCGATGGCGGCGAGATTCCGGTACCCGCCCACAAGCTGCCGGTGCTGCTGCCGGAGGATGTGCGGATGGACGGGGTTCAGTCCCCCATCAAGGCCGACCCGGAGTGGCGCCGGGACGAACTGGACGGCCAGCCCGTGGAGCGGGAAACCGACACCTTCGACACCTTCATGGAGTCCTCCTGGTACTACGCCCGCTTCACCTGTCCGGATTACACCGAGGGCATGCTCGACAAGACCGCCGCCGACTACTGGCTGCCGGTGGATCAGTATGTGGGCGGCATCGAGCATGCCATTCTCCACCTGCTGTACGCCCGCTTCTTCCACAAGCTGATGCGGGACGACGGCCTGGTATCCTGCGACGAGCCCTTCACCCGCCTGCTGTGCCAGGGCATGGTGCTGAAGGACGGCGTCAAGATGTCCAAGTCAAAGGGCAACACCGTGGACCCCCAGGCGCTGATCGACCAGTACGGCGCCGACACGGTGCGCCTGTTCACCATGTTCGCGGCGCCGCCCGAGCAATCCCTGGAGTGGTCCGACGAGGGGGTGGCCGGCGCCCACCGTTTCCTGCGCAAGTTGTGGAAAGCGGTGGCCACCCATCTCGACAAAGGCCAGCCCGGCGAGCTGGACAGCGCCGCCCTGCGGGGACAGCTCAGGGATCTGCGCCGCAAGACCCACGAAACCATCGCCAAGGTGAGCAATGACTGCGCCGTGCGGCAGACCTACAACACCGCCATCGCCGCGGTGATGGAGCTGCTCAACGAGGTGGGTCGCCTCGCCGACAGTTCACCCCAGGCCCTGGCGGTGGAGCGCGAGGCCCTGGAAGCCGCGGTGCTGCTGCTGGCCCCCATCGTGCCCCATGTCAGCCATCGCCTGTGGCGGGAGCTGGGCCATGCCGGCGCGGTGATCGACGCCCCCTGGCCCGAGGCCGACCCCGCCGCCCTGGTGCGGGACAGCATCACCCTCGCGGTACAGGTCAACGGCAAGGTGCGCGCGCAACTGGAGGTGGCGGTGGATATCCCCCGCGACGAACTGGAGGCCAGGGCCCTGGCCGAGGACAATGTGCGGCGCTTTACCGACGGGCTCAGCGTCCGTAAAGTGATCGTGGTGCCCAACAAGCTGGTCAACATCGTTGCCAACTGAAGCATCGCCCAGCGCAGGCCCAAGTTGCAGGAATCCGCCATGACACAATCGGTTCGGTTCGCCCTGGTTATCGCCCTCGCCATGCTGCTGGGGGGCTGCGGCTGGCAATTGCGCGGCGCCAGCGCCGTGCCCGCCGGCCTGGACACCCTGCACATCACCAGCCGCGACCCCTACAGCCCCCTGGTGATGGAGCTCACCCGCACCCTGCGGGCCGCCAATGTGCGGGTGCCCGACAGTGCCGCCGACGCCGACTATGCCCTGGTGATTCTCAACCAGCGCAGTGGCGTGCGCACCGCTTCCGTCAACGCCAATGCCCGGGTCTCGGAGCAGGAATTGAGCGAGTTCGTGGAGTTCGCCATCCTCGACCGCCAGGGCAACACCCTGCTGCCCCAATCCAGGGTGACGGTGGAGCGGGTGTTTGAATACGACGAAAACAATGTGCTGGCCACCCGCGACGAGGAACAGTTGATTCGCGCCGAGATGCGCCGCGACCTGGTCAGCCAGATACTCAACCGCCTGCGCCAGGTAGGGGACCTCAGCGGTGCGCCTGCGCCCTGAACAGTTGTCCCAGCACCTGGCGGGGGGCCTTGCCCCCTGCTACCTGATCTGCGGTGACGAACCCCTGCTGGCCCAGGAAGCCGCCGACGCCATCCGCGCCGCCGCCCGCGCCAAGGGTTTCACCGAACGGGAGCTGTTCCACGCCGACGCCAGTTTCGACTGGCAGCGGGTGCTGAACGAAGCCAACGCCCTGTCCCTGTTCGCCGAGCGCAAGATCCTCGAAGTGCGCATCGCCAGCGGCAAGCCCGGCGACAAGGGCGCCGCCCTGCAGGAATACTGCGCCAACCCCTCCAGCGACAACCTGCTGCTGGTCATCACCCCCAAGCTGGACGGCAATGCCCTGAAAACCAAGTGGGCCAAGGCGCTGGACGACACTGGCGCCATCATCCAGGTTTGGCCGGTGGAGGCGCGCCAGTTGCCCGGCTGGATCGGCCAGCGCCTCAAGCAGGCGGGCATTCGCGCCAACAAGGCGGCCATCGACATCCTCGCCGACCGGGTGGAGGGCAATCTGCTGGCGGCGGTACAGGAAATCGAAAAGCTCAAGCTGCTGGCGCCCGAGGGCGAGGTGGACGCCGACACCATGTCCACGGTGGTGGCGGACAGCGCCCGCTACAGCGTCTTCACCCTGGTGGACAAGATTCTCGAGGGGG
>JBJHDJ010000262.1:0-4384 GCA_050486485.1 Porticoccaceae bacterium | reverse complement strand
TGCCTATGGTGTGGATGGTGCCGTGCCCCATGAAAGGGGTAGGGGATGAGCGTGGCATGGTTAGCCAGGGGGTAAGGCGCGGTTGCCACCGGAAACAAAGGGTACAGACCCGGAGGTTTATATGAACGAAAGAGTCAATTTGGCCGAGGATCTCACGAAAGGACTGGAGCGGTGCCCTGGCGCGCCGTCCACCCAGGAGATCATCGCCAGTGACAGGATGCCAGCTCCCTGGTGGGTGCGTACCGAGTCCTACCAGTTCCTGGGTGACGAGGATATCTCCAAGGATCGCTATATAGACGCGGACTACGCCCGCAAGGAGTTCGACAGGCTGTGGACCCGCACCTGGCAATTTGCCTGCCGGGAGGAGCATATTCCCGAGGTCGGGGACTACCATGTCTATGATATCGGTCGGCACTCCTTTATCGTCACTCGCGTCGGGGAGAACGACATCCGCGCCTACTACAACGCCTGCCTGCATCGCGGCACCAAGCTGCGCGCCTCCGGCACCGAGGGCAGCGCCACCGAGTTCAAGTGCAGCTTTCATGGCTGGACCTGGGGTATCGACGGTTCCTGCAAGGAGGTGTTGTGCCACTGGGATCTACCCCATGTGGAGCCCGAACGGTTTTCCCTGCCCCAGGCGAGGGTGGAATGCATCGGCGGTTTCGTGTTCATCAACATGGATCCCGAGGCCCCGGCCCTGGCCGATTACCTCGGCCCCGAGGCCAAGGCCCATATCGATGCCTGGAACCTGCAGGACCGCTATATCTATCTCCATGTGGTGAAGCGCATTCCGTCCAACTGGAAACTCAACATGGAGGCCTTCATGGAGGCCTATCATGTGCTGGAAACCCACCCCCAGGTGTCGGTGTCGAACGCTGACGCCAACTCCCAGTATGATGTCTATGGCGACCATGTGAACCGCTTTATCTCCACCCTTGGCGTGCTCAGCCCGCATCACTATGGCAAATACACCGAGCAGGATATTTTCGATCAGTTCACCATCGGTGATCCCAGCGCGCTCGGCGATGACAAGCCAAAATTGCCCGAGGGCACCTCGGCCCGACAGGCCATGGCGGATATGTTCCGCGCCAAGTATGAGGAGGCAACCAATACCGATCTCAGCAAGGTGTCGGATTCCGAGCTGCTCGATTGTTTTTCCTACACCCTGTTCCCGAATACCTTCCTGTTCCCCGGTATTTCACTGCCGATGGTCTACCGCTTCCGCCCCGATCCCAAGGATCACCGCTGGAGCATCTACGAGGTGATGTTCCTGCGTCCCGTGCCGAAGGATGGCGTGCGTCCGTTCCCGGCAGAGCCGATTCGTCTCGATGACCACCAGTCGTTCAACGAGGCCGAGGGCATGCCCCCCGGGTTTGGCAATATTCTCGATCAGGATACGGAGAACCTCATTCTCCAGCAGGAGGGCCTGGAGGCCAGCGCCAAGGAGGGTCTGACGCTGGCCAACTATCAGGAAATCCGCATTCGCCACTTCGAGCGGGCCGTCGACCACTATGTCAACGATTAGCCTGTCAACGACTGGATGAGGTATCAGGCGCGGTTCCTGGTTTATCCAGGGGCCGCGTTGCCAGACAGTCTGGCGCCCCCACCCCTACCGCGCACAACAACGACCGACCCGCCCCTGTTTCAATGTCTTCGGTGGCTCACCTTTCGATGCGGGAAATCTTCGAGCCCTCGAAGGTGAGGTTGTACATCAGCCCTTCGTTGGAAAAGATAAAGCCGATGATGGGGCTTTGCAGGGTGTTGCTGTCGAGGGTACCGCCCGCTCCCAGGGTGGCCAGGGCCACGCTGCCATCCACGCCGGCACTCCAGCCCCGGGTGTTGCGGAAGTTACCGAGGGCGTCGGCGGTCATGAACATGATCACCTGGGCCTTGCGCTGGGCCCCCAGTTGAAAGCCGATGGAGGCGGAGGCGATGCTGTAGTAGCCCTCGGTCTCGCCATTGATGATCAGTTTGCCTTCGCCGTACTCGCCACCGATGCCGAAGCCCGCCTTGATTACCCGGGGAAACACCAGGATACCGTGGGCTTTGGCTGCCAGGTCGCGGGCGGCGGAACTTTGCGAGTAAAGTTGCTCGAGAGCCTCGGTGGAGCGCAGGTCGATCTCCTGGCGGGAGGCGGCCTGCACGGTGAGGACACAGCAGGCCAGCAGGGCCGGGACGATCAGTTTCAGCAGTCGGTTCATGGCAGGTTCCTTTCTTGTGCGGTATAGAGTCGGGGGATGTTCAGTACAGTCGGCGAACGCGCAAGCCATGGGGATCGGCCCGCTCCACACCGTCCTCACCCACATTGGTGAGGCGCAACAGACCGATCACCCGGCCATTGGCGCCACCGTCGGTCACCTCCAGTATGCCCAGCCCGGGGGTGGCGCCGGTGGCGATATGGGGGTCGCCGCTCAACGGTGTCGGCCCCCGGAAGGCGACATAGACCCGGCTGCCGTCGGGAGAGATATCCGTCAGGTCCGGGGCGGCGTTGTCGCTGAATTCGCCGTTGAGCTGAATGCTGGTCACATGGCTGTCGTCCGCCACGGAGAACACTTCCACCACATCGCCGTGGCGATCCATCACCCACACATAACTGTCGTCGCCAGTGGCCACCATGCCGTGGGAATCGTGCTCGCCATCGGCGGAATAAATCACCACGGGTTCGGGCGTGTTGGTGGCCAGGGGGGCGTCGCCGGCAAAGTCCGCCAGGGGGAAACGGTACACCTCGAAGCCATACAGGTTGAGGTGCTCCAGGTGACCGGGGCGGCCCCCGGAGTTGATGTACATCTGATCCGCCACCTGCACGCCGCCGCAGCCGTTGCCCACCACGGTGTCCATGTCATATTCGGCGACGATGGTCATGGGGGTGGTTCTGGGATTGACCACCAGCAGGCCGCCGCCCCGCAGGGTGACAAAGGCCAGATCGCCACTGTCGTCGATCACCGGGCAGATGGGGGCGTTGTCGGGGCGGATGCCTTCCGCCTGGCAGGGCGCGCCGCTGGGGGTTTCACAGGTGGCGAGATCCAGGGTGGCCTCCTCGTTGTGGATAAAGCGGTTGGCGGCGTAGTCGGTGTCGATGCGCTCGAGGCGCTTGCCATTCTGGTTTGCGACGATGACATAGCTGCCATCCGGTGATGGGAAGGCGGCGTGGGCCTGCTGGCCAGTGGGTGATTTCGACATGCGCAGGCAGGCTACTGGCTGGCGGTTGATGGCGTCGATAAAGGCCACATGCCCACTGGCGACAAAGGCCACCATGGCATGGCTCTGGGTCTCGTTGAACAGCACCATGTGGGGCCGTACCGGGTTGGCGCCGGTGCTCTCCAGGCACAGGGTGCTGGTGTCATCCCCCAGATCCACCACCTCGGAGGGCATCGCCGCGGAGAAATCATGTCCCGCCAGGGCGTCACCGGGGAAGATGTACAGGGTGCCGCCATGGTCGCGGCCCGGGCTATCGGACTGGTCGATGATCCACACCTCGTGATCCGGGTGCGGCAGGGTGACCAGTTCCACCGGCACATCCTCGCCGGCGTCCTGGATGATATGTTCCAGGACTTCCGGAGGGGCCTCGACGGGCTCCAGATCCGGCGGCGATTCCGAACAGCCGGCAAGAACCAGCGCGGTTGCCATTGTCAGTGCCAGGATGGTGTTGTGGAGGGTAGGTTTCATACTGTTGTCCCTGTTGTGAGCGCCAGTGGCAGTGTAAAGCTAGACAGCTTCAGGAATGATTGCAACAAGATCCCGGTGTCAATCACCAGAACCAAGCCAGCAGCAACAGAATACACAGCAGGCGGATGGTGAAGGTAATGTCTGCCCGGTGCCACATCCGGTTCCATTCCCGCTCCCAGCGACGGGATTGCCGACCTGGTTGGGGCATGTGGATTTCCGGCAGGGGAGGGCGTCCCAGCAGGGACTTCAGGCCCAGTGAGAGCCGGTGGACAGGGTTGGGGAGGCGCGTCAGGACAGTGGGCAGGCGCCAACCGCTGGCCAGAACGGCGCCGGTCACCAGCAGGGCCAGGATCACCGGCCACAGACTGGCCCACAGATTGTCCGGGGTGAGCAGAAGGTCGGCCAGCGGCCCGGGCCACAGCCAGGGCAGTGCCGGGGAGGCCAGACACAGCGCCGCCACCGGCAGCCACAGGGTTTTCGATGGAGGAGGCTTGCTGGGCTCGGCGCTGAGATGCATCAGCCACAGGGCCCTGGCCACCAGCACCCCGGTGGCCAGCGAACCCAGGGTAAACAGGGGCAGCCAGCCGGCAAAGGGTCCGGCGGCCATGCCTTCCTTGAGCAGTACCTTGGCCAGGGCGCCACCGGTGAGGGGCAGTCCGGCCAGGGCCAGGGCCGGCAGGGCCGTGAGGGTGAGCAGCCAGGTGGGTAAGCGGTGGCC
>JBJHDJ010000261.1:0-4400 GCA_050486485.1 Porticoccaceae bacterium | reverse complement strand
GATATTCGCGCATGATTATGTTAGCCCTCCAAATGAAAAAACCTTCCCCGGCGGGATACGCCAGGGAAGGTCCTGATCTTACTGCATCCCGGTCATTGAATCATGCCAATGGCACGGGACACGATGAATTGCAGCACCTTGCGGCTTACTGCTGACCTTCGGCGTACCAGGTGCGGAAGCGCTCGTAATTGGGCGTGTCCAGATTCTGGTTGCCGCCGTGGTTGGCCACCGGATCGATGGGCACATGGATCACCGTGGGCTTGCCGCTGGCAAAGGCCTCGGTGATGGCCGGGCCGAGATCCTCGGGCTTCTCCACGAACTTGCCCACGCAGCCGAGGCCCTCGGCGATCTTGTCGAAGCGCACGAACTTGCCCCAGTGCACGCCGGGCTCGTTGGTCTTGCCGTGGCCGAAGGTGCGCTTGTACACGCCCACTTCCAGGCCCCACTGGAAATCGACCCCCACCACGGTGACGATGGGCAGGTTCAGACGCGCGGCCACCTCCAGCTCGCCGATGTGGAACAGGAAGGCGGAGTCACTGGTGGTGAACAACACCGGGCGCTTGCCGCCATCCGCCACGGAGGCGCCAATGGCGTAGGGCAGGCCGGTGCCCAGGTGTCCGAAATTCTGGTTCCAGATGACATCGTGGGGTTTGCTCTGCAGGTAGGTCCAGGTGAAGATCACCGTGCCGCCGCCATCCCGCACATGGATGCCGTTCTTCGGGAAGGCCTTGGTGGCTTCCACCACCCAGCGGGCGGTGTGCATCAGACCGCTCTCGGTGGTGTGCTGCTCGGCGGCGAGCCGCTCCAGTCGCTCCTTGTCCTCGCGCATCCAGCGCTGCAGGTCGGGCACCTCGGCGCGGGGGCTGTCCTTGAGGCCGGCGGAGAGCTGGGGCACCACGGTGCGCAGGTCGCCCACCAGGGGCACATCGATGGGGCGGTTGATGCCAATGATTTCAGGATTGAGCTCGATGTAGATCCACTTGCGATCCACCTTGCCCTCCGCCCACAGGAAGCCCCTGCCGTAGTGAACCGGCTCCCCCAGTTCGGTGCCAATGGCGATCACCAGGTCGGACTTGGCGACGATCTCGTCGGCCACCTCGGAGAACAGGTAGGGGAAGGTGCGGTCCTCGAGGCCCTCGATGAACGCGGTGCCGCCGGAGGTCTGAATCACCGGGCAGTTCATCAACTGGGCCAGCTCCTTCACCTGGGGGCCACCGCGGAAGCATTGCACCGCGTGACCCACCAGCAGGATGGGGTTTTCCGCCGCCTTGATCAGTTCGATGGCCTTGGCGACCATGGTGCCGTCGGCGCCGGGTTGCACCAGGCGGTAGTCCTTGGGGGGCAGCGGAGCCGGGACATCCAGGTCCTGGTTGATGATATGGGAGGGATACTCGATGTAAACCGGGCCGGGGGTGCCGGACTGGCTGACCCGCAGGGCGTGGCGGATGATCTCGTCGGTCTGATCCGCGTATTCGATGCTGGTGCTCCACTTCACCGAGTTCTTGAACAGGTCTTCCTGCTGGATGAACTGGATGCGACCGCGGCGCACGCGGCGCTCGGTGATGCGCGCCCGCTGGCCGCCGAGGAAGACCACCGGGGTATTCTCGACCTTGGCGCACATCATGGCGCCGGCGGCATTGGCAATGCCGGGACCCAGGGTGGCGATGGCCAGGGCGGGCTTGCCGGTCATGCGCGCCCAGCCCTCCGCCATGAAGCCGGTGGCCAGTTCGTGGTGGGGGGTCACCACATCCCAGCCGCGCTCCTCGGCCGCCACGAACAGGTGGACGAAGTTGGGATCGGGAATACCAAAAATCGTCCGGATACCTTCCGCCTCGAACAAATCCAGAATGCGCTCATACACTTTTACGGTCATGATCTTGGGAACCTCGATGATTTCACTTCAGGGTAACGAAATGATCCGGCGCGGATTATTCTCCCAATCGACCACGAACTCAAGGCATTGAGCAATTATTCAAGGAGGCGAGGAGCACCGGATCCCATGTATTTCGCCAGGTTGCGGTGGAAGTTACTGACTTTCCGCTCCTGATGAGGGTTGGGCAGGTTGCCACGGAAACCCCGAGACTTCAAGCCTTGCTGCACCTGTTCCATGTTGGAGAAATCCTGGGCGATCACCCGCCGCCAGTTCTCCTCGGTGGGTTCGGCATGCACCCACTCGGTGGCGGGCTCCCCACCCTCGGGGAAACGCTCGATGGCCACCGCCTCGTAGATACATTTGTCCGGATCTTTCCCGTAGGGCCTGGTGCGGTAGTACAGGGCGAACACCGGCCCCTGGAGAATGCTCATATTGGGGAAGATGTGCCATGCCAGCCCGGCCCGCGCCATCTGCTCCTCGCTGATCTCGGGCCAGTCCACCCCCAGCGCCGCGTAATCCGCCTTGCAGGACTCCAGCCAGTGATGGTGCACCTCGCCGGCGGGGGTACCCTCCGGCAGCTCATCCACCAGCCGCGCCGCGGCATCCACCATCACCTGGGTGGTGGCGGCGCCGACGGTGTCCCAGAACTCCTTCTGCATCTCGGCGATCATGGCGCGGGCATCCGGCCCCTTGCCGGCGCGGTGCACCGTGGTGGTGGCGGCGGAATCGGCCTCGCCGTGGTCCGGCGCGTCGTAGCCATCGTTGCCGTGCAGCCCCTGGGCCTTGCTCCAGGCGTAGAAATCGCCGTACTTGAGCAGTTGCGGGTGGGTGCCCCCCACATGGTAGGGCTCCATGAAGGCCTCCAGGGCCACCTTCCAGTTGCAGTCGAACACCACCCACTGGCGGAAACGGTAGCGCATCTTCTCGAACCTGAAGGGATCGAGCAGACTGGCCGCCGGCTCCAGGTACTCCCTCAGGGGTACGCAGTCCGGATCCATGTTGATCCAGATCCAGCCTCCCCAGGTATCCACCTTCACCGGGGTGAGACAGGTGAGGGAGGCCGTCAGCCGGCCCTTCCAGTCGTCCTTGTCGAGGATAAAACTGTTTTCCCCCTCGACATTGAAGGACCAGCCGTGATAGCCACAGGTGAACTTCCCGGTGTTGCCCCGGGCGCCGTTGCCCCCCTTGGGGACATCCACCAGCCGCCGCCCTCGATGCGGGCAGACATTGTGGTAGGCCTTGAGGGTATCGGGCGCGGTGCGCACGATGAGAATGGAGTCGGTGGCGATCTCGTAGGTGATGTAGTCTCCCACTTGCGGAATTTCCTCCACCCGGCCGGCGTGCTGCCACACCTTGGCCCACAGCCGGTCCCCCTCTGCCTTGGCGTATTCCCGGGAGACATAGGCGTCCACGGGGAACACCAGGGGCTCCGCCAAGTCCTCGAGGTTGATATTGGCTTGTTCGTTCATGACTGTCTCCGATAAAGGAATAAGGGGATACGCCTATCCTGGGCACGGGGGGGTTTAACCCCGGACTCCGATCAAGAACCGACCTCTTCATCAACCACCATGACATCTTCGATCGCGGCTTCCGTGCGGGGCTGGCGGCCATCCCCGTAATCCACCACAAGACCGGGCAAGTCACCCCGTTCGCGCCACTCCTCCAGCACCTTCACAAAGGCATCCCAGCCAGGGCCGTAGAGCTCGCCGAGATAGAAACGGTATTTCTCGTTGCCGTTCTCGTCGACATCCGGTTTGCCCTCGTTGTTGAAATAGCCGGGGGTGCAGTCGCGTATCCACTCGGTGTTGTCGATGGCGGTCTCCCGCATGTGTCGAATCCAGGCGTTCTGGGCCTCCTCGCTGACTTCCACGGCGGCGGCGCCGCGCCCCAGGGTTTCGGCGATGATGTAGGCCATGTGCTTGACCTGTTCCTCGAAATTGAGGGTCAGGGTGGAATTGAGTCCACCCTGGTAGTAGCCGCTGGTGAACAGGTTGGGAAAGCCGTGGGTCATCATGCCGTGGAGGGTCTTGTAACCGCCGTTCCAGTTGTCGTACATGGAAAAGCCACCACGGCCCTCGAACACCGGGATGCCCCAGCGGCGATCCAGATCACTGGTCACCTCGTAGCCACTGGCGAACATCATGCAATCCACCTCGTACTCCACGCCGTTGGCGACGAAGCCTTTCTCGGTCATCCTTTCCACCCCCTGGGTGGCGGACACATCGATCAGCTTCACATTGGGGCGGTTGAAGGTCTGGTAATACTCGTCGTTCGAGGTGGGGCGCTTGCACTGGTACCGATACCAGGGCTTGAGCAGCTCGGCGGTGGCCTTGTCCTCGACGATCTCGTCGACGCGGCGGCGCAGACGCTCCATCACCCGGAAATCCATCTCCTCGCGACGCGCCATGAACTCCTCCTGGCTGAGCTCCGGCCAGCCCTCCGCCTCCAGCTCTTGGGACAGGTTGCGGTTGAGTTCGGTCCAGATATCCTGGATCAGGTCCTTTTCGCCCTCGAGGAAGCGCTCGTT
>JBJHDJ010000260.1:0-4403 GCA_050486485.1 Porticoccaceae bacterium | reverse complement strand
CGGTTTCCAGCGCCTCGACACCAACGGCGACGGACTCATCAGTCTGGAGGAATTCCTGGTGCTGGCCAGCGAAGCGGAAGCCATGTCACCGGACACCAGCCCCGGAGAGCGGGGCTGGTAGTTCCCGACATCCACGAACCGTCTCGTAAAACCCGGTTGATCAAGGGAGGACACCATGAACAGAACGATGAAAGCGGGGCTGTCACTGACCGTCCTGTGCACAGCCCTAGCCCTGCATCCCGTCAGCAGCGCCAGCGGCCTCTACCTGGGGGGAAACCTCGGGGGCTTCAAGGCCCGGGGAGGCGACTTCAACGACGACCGTTACCTGCTGGAGGGCGTGGTGGGCTGGCGCCTTGGCCACCACATCGCCATCGAGGGTAACTACATTGACTTTGCACGGTACGGCGGCAGGGCCGCCTCCGCCGATGTGGACGGCTTTGGCGCCGCCGTGGTGGGGGTGTTGCCCGTCACGGACACCTTGAGCCTCCACGCCAAGGGCGGCATGTTTTGGTGGGATGCCGACATCAGGGTACTTGACACCCGCCACGGCCAAAGCGACAACAGCCTGTTCTACGGTCTCGGAGCAACCTTGCAGCTTACTCCGGCACTGGACCTGAACGCGGAATACAAACGCTTTGAAATGGATTACGACAGGGGCGGGTTTCCGCCACCCCCGCGCAACAGGAGCACCGATCTGGACACCCTGACCATGGGGGTTCGCTTCAGCTTCTGACCCACTTCCTTGCCAAGGGAGGGAAACCCCGTGGGCGTTCTCCAACAGCGCCCGCGGCCACGACGAAGAGAAGAAGAGGGTACCGCCGCCGGTCGGCTACAGGTCGGCCGGCGGCGGCAAGCCCTCGAGAGGAGATCAACATGCTATCTAAACAAACTGTAGTTATGCCTTCGCTGGTGCTGCTCGCCATTCTTGCCACGGGCGGCTGCCAGCAGGAAGGTCCGGCCGAGCGGGCCGGCAAGGCCGTCGACGAAGCCGCCGAGGATGTCCGCGAGGGCCTCGAGGATCTGGGGGATCGGGCCAGGGAGTGTCTCGATACCGAAGGCGACGATTGCTGATCACCACCAACCGACTCCGTTCTTGACCCCCGCGAGGGGGTCTTTTTTATGGCCCTCACAACGCCGCGCGAACAAGACTCAGCAGGCGGCGGGTAGCGGGGTCCTGGCACCTGTCATCGCCATCGGACAGCAACTGCTGAGCAATCAGCTTCCCCAGTTCCACACCCCATTGGTCGAAGGAGTTGACGTTCCAGATCACCCCCTGGGCAAATACCTTATGCTCGTACAGGGCCACCAACGCCCCCAGGGTGTGGGGAGTCAAACGGTCCAGCAACAGAGTGTTGGAGGGGCGGTTGCCCGGGTGCCGCCGCTCCGGCGGATGGGTCCCGTCATCGCAACCCTGCATCAGGGCAGCCGCCTGGGCCAGCATATGGGCGAGCAGCGCCCGGTGATGGCGCGGCTCGCTGAGGGAGTCCCTGAGCACGCCGATGAAATCCACCGGCACCAGGTGGGTTCCCTGGTGCACCAATTGAAAGAAGGAGTGCTGGCCGTTGGTGCCGGTCTGTCCCCAGATCACCGCGCCGGTGCCATAGTCGAGGGGTTCGCCGTGCAGGGAGACGCACTTGCCACTGCTCTCCATGTCCAGTTGCTGAATGTGGGTGATCAGATAATGGAGCCGCTCGCAGTAGGGCACCACCGCCTGGGTCTCGGCGCCGTGAAAGTTGCGGTACCAGACCCCCAGCAAGGCCAGGATGACGGGCATGTTGCCCGCCAGCGGCGCCTCGCGAAAGTGGTCATCCATCTCCCTGGCGCCAGCCAACAACGCCTCGAAGGCGGTGAAACCAATCTGAATGGCGATAGCCAGTCCGATGGACGACCACAGGGAGTAGCGCCCCCCTATCCAGTCCCACATGCGGAACACCCGCTCGTCTGGCACGCCGAAGGCCCTGGCCTGCGCCGGGTTTTCGGTGATGGCGATGAAATGCCCCATGAGGGCATCCCGCGGCACGTCCAGGTGGGCCGAGAGCCAGCGGCGGGTGGTATCGGCGTTGAGCAGGGTTTCATGGGTGGTGAAGGACTTGCTGGCGACGATGACCAGGGTGCGGCGGGGGTCCAGCCGAGCCAGCAGGCTGTGGATTTCCGCGCCATCCACATTGGCGATGAAATGACAGCGCACAGGGCCCGTGGCGTATTCCCGCAGGGCCTCGCACACCATGCGCGGACCCATGTCCGAACCGCCGATGCCGATATTGATGACATCGGTGAAGCCCTCGCCGTCGCTGGCGGTGATGGTGCCGTCGCGCACTCCTTCGCTGATCGCGTGGACTTTTTCCAGCTCGGCGTCGATGTCCCGCCGCAGCGCCTGCCCTCGCTCCCCGGCCAGGGTGGCGCTGCCCCGCAGCGCCATATGCAGGGCTGGCCGACCCTCGGAAGGATTGACCACGGCGCCGTCGAACAGCTCGCCAATGCGCCGCGGCAGGGACAGCTCCCCGGCCAGGGCCAGCAGGGCCGACAACACCCGGTCGTCCACCAGATTGCGGGAATAGTCCAGCAGGAGTTCCCCCACCCGCAGGCTGTAGCGTTCCGCCCGCCGTGGATCACTGGTAAACAGACCCCGCAAGTCGCTGCCGGCGCCGGCGTCGGCCAGGGATTGCAGGGTGCGCCAGGCTGACGTGGTGGTGGGGTTGGTCATGGGGAAAATCTCCTTGGGGAACCCTCCGAGCTCTAACCGGGGCGGAAAGAGGACGGTCCTAGGGCCTTTCTAATGGGCAAACTTGGCTTGTTATCTCGTCACTAGCCATCTCGTCACCGGGCAGTTGCGCCGCAACCCGGCCATCGCCCTGAAAGGCTGTGATTATGCCACGGCCAATGTGACAAACAGCGGGCCGCGGACTGCGATGGTTGAAACAGCCACCCATGGACGGCCAACCCTCCCCCCACTTTCCATGCGCCAGATCAAGACAATCCACACGGCGCCACGGCATCATCGATCCACCACCCCGATGCTAGCGAGAATGGTTGCAAAAACTTATTGATAGTGATTCTTAGTTATCACAGAATACCCTGACCCGCTGGCCCGATGCTGGCAGGCCTTGAACCTACCCGGGAGATTCTCATGCCGTCCTCTGTCCGTCTCCACCCATGCCTGTTGCTGTTGCTCGTGGCCATTGCCCTGGCATTGCCGGCAACAATGCTCTTTGCCAGCGAGCAGGTCGTGGTCTACTCCGCCCGCAATGAGCAGCTAATCAAGCCCCTGTTCGACGCCTACGAAAAGGAAACCGGCGTGCGGGTGAGATTCCTCACCGATCGCGAAGGCCCTCTGCTGGCCCGCCTCAAGGCCGAGGGTGTGAACACCCCGGCGGACCTGCTCCTGACCGTGGATGCTGGCAATCTGTGGCAGGCCGCGCAGTCCGGGCTGTTGCGTCCCCTCGACTCCCCCGTAGTCGCCAACCGTGTCCCGGCCCACCTGCGGGATCCGGACAATTACTGGGTAGGGCTGTCCGTCCGCGCCCGGACCCTGGTGTACAACCCCGACAAGGTGGCGCCGGAGGAGCTATCCACCTATGCCGCTCTCGCCGAACCCCAGTGGAAGGGACGCCTGTGCCTGCGCACCTCCAACAAGGTGTACAACCAGTCCCTGGTGGCGATGATGATCGCCGAACTGGGAGAGCCCGAGACCGAGCGCATCGTGCGCGGCTGGGTCGCGAACCTCGCCACCCCGCCATTCGCCGACGACACCGCCGCGATCCAGGCGGTGGCCGCCGGCCAATGCGATGTCACCATCGTCAACACCTACTACCTGGGTCGCCTGGTGCGCGACAACCCACGACTACCGCTGCGGGTGTTCTGGCCCAACCAGGGGGTTGATGGCAGCGGCGTCCATGTCAATGTCTCCGGCGCCGGCATTACCCGCCACGCCAAGAACCCGGAGGGCGCCCGCGCACTGCTCGAATGGCTGGCCTCGGAATCCGCCCAGGGGGCGTTTGCCGGGGAGAACCTCGAGTACCCCGCCAATCCGGCCATCGCCCTCGACCCCCTGGTGGCCGCGTGGGGTGAATTCAGGCAAAACCCCCTCAATGTCGCCCTCGCCGGCGCCCACCAGGCCGCGGCGGTGCGCTTGATGGACCGCGCTGGATACCGCTGAGTGGCCACCGCCGCCCTCTCCACGCAGGGAGATGCCGGCCAGGGGGCTCCCCTCTGGCCGCGCCTGGCCATTGCCCTGCTGTCCGTGCTGGTGATTCTGCCCCTGGCGGTGGTTTTTCTCTCCTTCGCGGATCCCCAGGGCGAAACCTGGCTGCACTTCGGTCGTCATGTACTGCCCCGATTGTTCATCAACACCTTCTGGCTGCTGCTGGGGGTGGGCGCGCTGGCCACCCTGCTGGGCGTGTCCC
>JBJHDJ010000259.1:0-4429 GCA_050486485.1 Porticoccaceae bacterium | reverse complement strand
GGCATTGGCCCGGCCTACGAGGACAAGGTGTCGCGCCGGGGGTTGCGGGTGGGAGACCTGCTCAACGCCGAGCGCTTCGCCACCAAGCTGCGGGAGGTGATGGCCTACCACAACTTCATGCTGGTGAACTACTACCGCGCCGAGGCGCTGGATATCGACCGCACCCTGGATCAAGTGCTGGGCTGGGCGGAGGAGATCAAACCCCTGGTGGCGGATGTCATCGACTTGCTGCACGGCGAGCGGGAACGGGGCGGTAATATCCTCTTCGAGGGTGCCCAGGGCTCCCTGTTGGATATCGATCACGGCACCTACCCCTTTGTCACCTCGTCCAACACCACCGCCGGCGGCGCCGCCACCGGCAGCGGCTTCGGGCCGCTTTTTCTCGACTATGTGCTGGGCATCACCAAGGCTTACACCACGCGGGTGGGTGCCGGCCCCTTCCCCACGGAACTGTCCTGCGAGGTGGGGCGCCACCTGGGGGAGAAGGGCCACGAGTTTGGCACCACCACGGGTCGCCAGCGCCGCTGCGGCTGGTTCGACGCCGTGGCGGTTCGCCACGCGGTGCGTATCAACAGTATCTCCGGGCTGTGCCTGACCAAGCTGGATGTGCTCGACGGGCTGGAATCGGTGAACATCTGCACCGGATACAGGGATGCCGATGGCAATACCATCTCCGTTCCCTACGACGCCGAGGGTTGGGAACAGGTGGTGCCGGTGTACGAGACCTTGCCGGGCTGGCCCGAGTCCACCGTCGGGGCCACCAGCCTCGACCAGTTGCCGGCCAATGCCCGCGCCTATATTCGCCGGCTGGAGGAACTGACAGGCTGTCCCATCGATATCGTGTCCACGGGGCCCGACCGGGTGGAAACCATCGTGTTGCGCCATCCCTTCGCCTGACGCGACTGACAGGATCATCATGAGCAAGTTGGAGCAACTGAGACGCATCACCACCGTGGTTGCCGATACCGGGGATCTGGCGGCCATTCGCAAGTACGCCCCCGTCGACGCCACCACCAACCCGTCCCTGCTGCTCAAGGCCGCGGCCGATCCCGCCTGCCAGGGGCTGTTGGCGGAAGCGGTGGCCCGCGGGGCGGGTGACGCCGACGCGGTGATGGACCACCTGGCGGTGGCCATCGGCCGCGAGATCATTTCCCTCATTCCCGGCAGGGTGTCCACCGAGGTGAGCGCCGGCCTGTCCTTCGACAGTGACAGCACCCGCGAACGGGCTCACCGGCTGATCGAGCTGTACGAGGCGGCGGGGGTTTCCCGGGACAGGGTGTTGATCAAGATCGCCGCCACCTGGGAGGGCATACGGGCCGCGGAAAGACTCGAAAGGGAGGGGATCCAGTGCAACCTGACCCTGCTGTTCAGCTTTGCCCAGGCCCAGGCCTGTGCCGATGCCGGGGTGTTTCTCATTTCCCCCTTCGTGGGCCGCATCTACGACTGGCACCGGGCCGCCACCGGGCAGGATTACCAGGGCGCCCATGATCCGGGGGTGCGCTCCGTGACGCGCATCTTCAACTACTATAAGGCCCACGGTTACGGCACCGTGGTGATGGGCGCGAGCTTTCGCAACCGCGGCCAGATCGAGGCCCTGGCGGGGTGCGACCGGCTCACCATCAGCCCCCAGTTGCTGGATGAACTGGCCGGCGCCGACGGTGAATTACCGCCCGCCCTGGATGCCGGGCAACCGGACTGCGACGAGCCGCGGCAGACCCTGTCGGAAACCGCGTTCCGTTGGGCGCTCAACGAAGACGCCATGGCCACGGAGAAGCTTGCCGAGGGTATCCGCAAGTTTCACCAGGACGAGGTAACACTGCGCCAGCAGTTGACCAGCCTTTCCCGGTGATCTAGCCGGAGGTTTGGGAACAATCCGCGGCGTTGCCGTTGAGTGTGCCCAGACTGCCCGCTCGCCTCGCGACGACCCCTCGAGCAACCTCTGAAATATAGCGGGCTCCCTAGGCGGCCCGCGCCGGGCGGTGGTGTTTCAGAGGCACCCCAGGCCGACAGTGAGCAGGCCTGGGGGAGGGAAGACAGGTTGCCGATCAGTCGTCGGCGGGTTCCCCGTCCACGAAGTGCTGTGGAGGGTTGCCATTGCCGGCGGGGAGAGTGGCGCGCCTTGCGATGTCGTGTCCCTCCAACTCCAGCGCCGGGTATTTGGGGCGGGTCATGTAGCTGGCAAACCAGCGCGCCAGCCGCTCCCGGTCGTCGAGAATCCCCAGCAGCAGCTCCCTGGCGCTGTCGACAAAGGCGGGGTCGATGGTGTCCCCGGCCATGGCCGGTGTCAGGGGTGGATCCCGGTAGAACTGGCCTGGCCCCTGGCTGAGCACTTCGGTGGCCAGGTCGTCGAGCATCTCGCCGGCGCTGGGGGCGCGAAACCCCAGGGATAGGGTGAGGCATTCGCCCACCGCCGTGCCGCGATGGGCCAGCCGCGGCGGCAGGTAGAGGATATCACCGGGTTCCAGCAGCCATTGCTCGCGGGGTTCGAACTTTTCAAGAATGCGTTGCTCCCCACCGCGCAGCGGCGTGGCGTCATCGCACCAGTCGCCGATGGCCCACTCCCGGGTGCCCGCGCCCTGGATCAGAAAGACATCGTAGTGATCGAAGTGCGGGCCGACACCGCCGCCGTCGTTGGCATAGCTGACCATGATGTCATCCATGCGCCAGCGGGGCAGAAAATCAAAGGCGTCCACCAGGGCATGGATCTCCGGCACCCACAGATCCACTCCCTGCACCAGCAGGGTCCAGGGGGTGACGGGCAGGCTGGTGAAATCAGTCTCGCTGAATGGCCCCTGGCGAAGTTGCCAGGGGCCCTCCCTGCCGTCACCCATCACCAGGCGGGATTCCACTTCCTCTTCCAGGGCGAGGCCAGCCAGGTCGCCGCCGTCGATGGGGCACTGGAAGCCGGGCAGTCCCTGGCGTATCAGCAGTGGTTGGCGTTGCCAGTAATCCCGCAGGAACTGGCCCGCGTCCAGCCCAGGGGGGAAGTGGATCATGAGCCGTTGATGGCTTTCGCCTGGGCCGCCGCGTTGCCGGTGTAGCTGGCCGGGGTGAGTGCCCGCAATTCGGTCTTGGCGCTCTCGGGGATGTCCAGGCCGTCGATGAAGTGGCGCATTTTTTCCCGGGTGATGCCCTGGCCCCGTGTCAGTTCCTTGAGCTTCTCGTAGGGTTGGTCGATGTTGTAGCGGCGCATCACCGTCTGCACCGGCTCCGCCAGCACTTCCCAGGCTTCGTCCAGGTCGGCGGCGAGGCGCTCGCGGTTGAGTTCCAGCTTGGCCAGGCCCTTGATCATGGATTCAAAGGCGATCTGGCAGTAGCCGAAACCCACTCCCATGTTGCGCAGCACCGTGGAATCGGTGAGATCCCGCTGCCAGCGGGAGATGGGCAGTTTCTGGGCCAGGTGGGTAAAGACGGCGCTGGCCAGTCCCAGATTGCCCTCGGCGTTCTCGAAATCGATGGGATTGACCTTGTGGGGCATGGTGGAGGAGCCCACTTCGCCGGCGACGGTTTTCTGCTTGAAATAGCCCAGGGAGATGTAACCCCACAGATCCCGATTGAGGTCGATCAGGATGGTGTTGAGGCGCACGATGGCGTCGAACAGCTCGGCGATGCAGTCGTGGGGTTCGATCTGGGTGGTGTAGGGGTTCCAGGTCAGCCCCAGGGACTCGACGAATACCCTGGCGTTGGCCTGCCAGTCCACCTCCGGGTAGGCGGACAGGTGGGCGTTGTAGTTGCCCACGGCGCCGTTGAACTTGCCCAGCAGCTCCACGGCGCGGATCCCGGTGATCTGGCGGCGCAGGCGGTGCACCACATTGGCCAGCTCCTTGCCCACGGTGGTGGGGGAGGCGGTCTGACCATGGGTGCGGGACATCATGGGGATATCGGCGAAGGCGACGGCCATGTCCGCCAGGGTCGTGGTGATTTGCTCCACGGCGGGCAGCAGGATGCGATCCCGCCCCGTCTGGAGCATCAGTCCGTGGGCGGTGTTGTTGATGTCCTCCGAGGTGCAGGCGAAATGCACGAATTCGCTGACGGCGTGAAGTTCGTCGTTGTCGGCGATGCGTTCCTTGATGAAGTATTCCACCGCCTTGACATCGTGGTTGGTGGTTTTCTCGATGTCCTTGATGCGCTGGGCATCCCCCTCGTTGAAGTGGTCCACGAGCTTGTTCAGCACCGCGTTGGCGTCGTCGCTGAAACCCGGCACCTCGCGGATGCCAGGGTGCCGCGCCAGGCACTGCAGCCAGCGCACTTCCACCAGCACCCGGTACTTGATCAGGCCGTATTCACTGAAAACTTCCCGCAGCGGCAGCGTCTTGGCGCCATAGCGGCCATCGATGGGGGAAATGGCGGAGAGGGTGGAGAGATTCATGGCGGTGTTCCGTGGTGCGGAATTTTTGGCGGGCGGATTTTAGCACAGGCGAGAGAGGGT
>JBJHDJ010000258.1:0-4430 GCA_050486485.1 Porticoccaceae bacterium | reverse complement strand
CGGCGCTGGCCGCCTGGGCGGCGCGGTGAATGGCGGCGCGAACCCGGGGATAGGTGCCGCAGCGGCACAGGTTGGACACCGCCCGGTCGATATCCTCGTCACTGGAGTTGGCGTTGCGCTTGAGCAGATCCGCGGCCGCCATCAGCATGCCGGTCTGGCAGTAACCGCACTGGGGCACATTCAGCTCCACCCAGAGCTGCTGCAGGATATGGTCGCCACCCTCGGACAAGCCCTCGATGGTCACCACCTCCACCCCGTCGAGGGCCGACAGGGGCACGGCGCAGGAGCGCACCGCGCTGCCATTCAAATGCACGGTACAGGCGCCGCACTGGGCCACGCCGCAGCCGTACTTGGTGCCGGTGAGCCCCAGGTGATCCCGAAGCGCCCACAACAGTGGCGTGGAGGGATCGGCCTCCAGGGTTTGTTCCACGCCATTGACGCGAAAACGGACTTTCATCATGCGGCTGAACTCCTCGCCGACGGCGTACCGGCGTCCTCGAACTCGATGGGCAACCCCTTCAGCCCCCACACACCAAAGAACGGACGATGACCCACGGATCCGGTGAGCCGGGGGTTCTTGAGACGCTGGGCGATCAAATGCAGGCCCTCCTCGATCTGCGCCCGGGCAATAAATTGCCCGAGACAGATATGGGCGCCCCGCCCGAAGGCGGTATGGCGCTCCCGCACTTCCCGCTCGGGGATAAACTCATCGGGGTGGTCAAAGGACGCCGGGTCTCGGCCGGACACATTCACGGTAAAAAACAACAGTGACCCCTTGGGGAAAGTGACGCCCCGGAACTCGATATCCCGGCCCACCCGACGGGTGATGGTGGCGGGACTGTGAAAGCGCAAGGTCTCCTCCGTCACCTTGCGACAGTAGTCGATGTCCGTGGCGCAGCGGGCGTAGTCCTCGGGTCGTTCCAGCATCAGGTTCATGATGAAGGTCAGCACATTCTTGGAAGTGTCGTAGCCCGCCACGAAGAGGAAAATCAACAGGTCATAGAGCTCCCGATCGGTGAGCCCACCCTCCCCGGTCACCCCCAGCATGGTGTCCAGCAGATCCCGTTGACCGTCGGCACGGGGGTTGGCGCGCCGCTCCGCCACCAGCTCCTGCACGAATTCGTCCATCACCAGGTGCCCTTTTTCCACTCGGGGCATGAAATCGGGGTTCATCCCGAAGGCCAAACCCAGAGCTTCCAGGGAATCCTTGAGCCGGGGAATCACCGCCGGGTCCGCGCCGATCAGGGCGCACATCACCGTCACCGGGAAGTGGGACACGAAGTCCTCGAAATCGAAGGCGCCTTTCGGAGCCCACTCATCCAGCACCCGCAACATGGTCGCCCGCATCCGGTCGCGGTTGCGGTTGGCCACCGCCGGAGTAAACATGGGCGCCAGGATATCCCGTAAGCGGCGGTGATCATCGCCGGTCAGGTTGAGCATCTGGGTGTGCTGGAAGCGACCCCACTCGGAGTCCCTGGCACCCATCAGTTCCACCACATCGTCGAAACTGGGCTCCAATTGGTCCTCCAGGCGCATCAGCTCCTGAATGGCGGAGTGGCCGTGCACCACGAACCCGAAGGCGCACTTGGCGAGCCAGGGATGTTTTTTCCTGGCCTCGGTGAAATAGGGGAAGGGGTCGGCGGCAAAGGCCGGCTCCTGCATGGGAAGAAAGGGAAGTTCCAGGTCGGTGGCCGTGGCTGTGGTCATGGGCATCGCTCTCGTGTGATGGCCTCGCGGGCCTTGGCGGCTCCGCACCGTTTCCATCCGCCCACGGGCGAATCCTCAGGCGCAGAGACCACTCTCGTTATGTCACCAAACAGTCTAGCCCGCGGGGCGGCGCCGGTCTCGACAATCCGCGCCAGGCCATCCACCGGCACCGCTAGTCAAACCAGCCCTGGAGCCAATTCAACCCACGGCCGGACAGTTCACCCTGACTCAATCAACACCAAACCGTAGGGTGGGTTAGCCGAAGGCGTAACCCACCATCCCACCCGTCAGGTCGTGCGAAATGATGGGTATCGCTGCGCTCAACCCACCCTACGGTGGCCTCGTACCGGCAGCGGTGACTCGTAGGGTGGGTTAGCCGCAGGCGTAACCCACCAAAACACACCATCAGGCCGCGCGGAGCGATGGGTATCGCTGCGCTCAACCCATCCTACCCCGACCTGACGCCGGATCCAACTTTTGCGGTCCCGTTACCTACGGGGCGAACAACCGTCAGTAGCGACCGCCGGTGGGTGTTTGCTGCCTGGACTCATCCTGCGCCTCACCCTCGGCCTCGCCCGCCACCTCCCGGGCCCTGGCCCGCAGGTATTGGCGCATGGCCGCCATCTGCTCGTCCGTCAACTCCGCGAAATCGGGCATGCCGCGGCTGATCAAGGCCCCGCCCCGCACCACGGCGTCGAGGGCCTCGGGGCTCAGCACCATGGCGGAGTAGCGCAGGTCGGGGGCAGAACCACCGGCTATGGCATTGAAACCGTGGCACACCACGCAACCGGCGGCGAGGAACACCATGGCGCCCTCGGCTTCCAGTTCGGGGTCGGCGCCATAGTCCGGGTCCGGGGGCACCGCGCGGGGCGGCATCGCCACCACCGGGAGAGATTGTTCGCCGCCCAGGGCAAAGGTCAGCACCCGCCGCGGCATAGGGTAGTCGGTGCAGAAATGCTCGATACCCTCGGCGAAAATGCCGCCCCCGGAGGCGCCGCTGCCGGTCAGCACGGTGACATACTGGCGGCCGTCCACCGCGTAGCTGATGGGTGGGGCCAGTACCGGCACCCCGGCGTTGAACTCCCAGGCCACCTCGCCGCTGGCGGCGTGGTAGGCGGTGAACTTGCCGTCGATACGGCCCTGGAACACCAGGTCGCCGGCGGTGGCCAGGGTGCCGCCGGGCCAGTCGCCGGGGGTTTCCACTTCCCAGCGCAGTGTCTGGGCGACGGGGTCCCAGGCCCGCAGGAAGCTTCTGCGGGCGCCGGGCACATCCAGGTTGTGCACCGCCAGCATGCCGAGCACCGCTTCTGCCTCCGGGCTGTCCAGGTCCAGCCCCTCGTCACCCACCAGGGAAGCGCGCTCTATCACCGGGACATACACCAGGCCGGTGCGAGGGCTGTAGGACTGGGGCTGCCAGTTGTGGGCGCCGGTCAGGCCGGGCCACAGCTCGAACATCTCCTTGCCGTGGTAGCGGTAGCCGGGCACCTCCACGGGGCGGCCGGTTTCCAGGTCGATGTGGGTGGCCCAGGTGACCTTGGCGATGGCCTCGGCGGAAATCAGCTCGCCGTTGGTGCGGTCGATGACATAGAGAAAGCCGTTCTTGGGGGCCTGTATCAGCACCTGGCGCTCTTCGCCGTCGATCGTGAGGGTGGCCAGGGTCATGTCCTGGGTGGCGGTGTAGTCGGTCTGCTCGGCGGGAGTGGTCTGGTAGTGCCACTTGTAATCACCGGTGTCGGCATCCACCGCGACGATGGAGGCCAGAAACAGGTTGTCCCCCTCCCCGGCGCTGCGCATCGTATGGTTGTAGGGGTAGCCGTTGCCGACACCGATATAGATATGGTTCAGTTCCGGGTCATGGCTGAAGGCATTCCAGGCGGTGCCGCCACCGCCCCACTGCCACCACTCGCCGGCCCAGGTTTCCGCGGCCATCGCCATGGCCTCGTTCTCGAAGCCGTCGGCGGGGTTGCCCGGCACTGTGTAAAAGCGCCAGAGGCGCTCTCCAGTGTCGGCGTCGAAGGCATCCACATAGCCACGGATAGGGGCGATGTCGGCGCCGCCGTGGCCGATGATCACCTTGCCATCGAACACCCGGGGGGGACCGTTGACATAGCGGAGCTCGCCGGCCTCCACCGTGCGCTGCTGCCACAGGGGCTCTCCGCTGCCGGCATCGAGGGCCACCACGATACCGTCGTGGGTGGCGATATAGACCCGGCCATTCCAGTAGGCGAGGCCCTTGGGACCATACCCGAAGCGCAGGATATGCCCGGCCCGCTCGCGAGTGCCGGAGTCGTACTCCCAGATCAATTCTCCGGTGACGGCGTCCAGGGCGCGAATCCGCGAGTGCCCGGTGGTGATGAACACCTTGCCCTCCGCCATCACCGGCCCGGTCATGGTGTTTTCACTGGGCAGGTCGTGGTACCAGGCCAGGCCCAACTCACCGATGGTGTCACCGTTGATCTGATCCACGGGGCTGTAGTGCATCTCGGCGCCGGTATTGCTGAAGTTGTGCCACTCGGCATCCGGGACATCGCCGATCGTGGTCGCGGGGACCGCCTCCTCGACGGCTTCCTGGGGTGGCGGTGCCTCGCCACCACAGGCGCCAAGGACCAGCAGCGCCGCCAGGGCCATGCTGGCCAGTCCGGTCCTGAATCCCTGATGCATGTTGATACCCTCTCTGATTATGGAATTTGGGGCTTGTCCGGGAACCGTAGGATGGGTTGAGC
>JBJHDJ010000257.1:0-4431 GCA_050486485.1 Porticoccaceae bacterium | reverse complement strand
GTGTGGAGAAGGCCAGGATGAGGGGAAAGCGGCGCAGCCGCTTGATGGCTGACGCCATCGCCCTCTCCCCGCCCCTCTCCCGCAAGCGGGAGAGGGGGAGAACCGCGACACCCATTGAATACCGCGCCGTAGGGGGGAGAACCGCGATACCCATTGAATACCACGCCGTAGGGGGGAGAGGGGGAAAACAGCGCAAAACGCTTATTCAGTACCATCCGACCTGCTGATCACTCCCCAGGGGAAACCGGCTACACTATCCGTCAGCCAACGCCCTGGTCCGGCGGGACCCTGAGCGCCATGCGCGCCGCCCCTCGCCAGCCTTTATCCTGTCGCCGCAACGGAAAAGCACCATGACACTAGACCTGATCAACAATGTCGCCCTGCTGCTGGCAGTGTGCTGGATTCAGAGTCTCATCAGCTATCGCTGGAACAAGGAGTCCCTGAAGGCCCAGGCTCTGTCGGGAATCCTGTTCGCCGTCGCCACCGTCACGGTGATGATGGTCTCGATCCTGGTGCAACCCGGCCTGTGGTACCTGGTGGATTCCAGCATGGTGGTGATCAGCGTCGCCACCCTACTCTACGGCCCCATTGCCGGGGGTATCGCCCTGTTGGTGGGTATCGCCTACCGGCTGTGGATGGGGGGCCTGATGGCCACCGCCGGCACCCTGGGCATACTGATCGCCTTCGCCGCCGGACTGGCCTACCGGTTGGCCATGGCGCGGGGCCTGGTCAATGTGCGCGCCCTGTCCCTGCTGCTGTTTGGGCTGCTGATCAACGGTGTGGTGGCCCTGGCGATCAATAGCTGGCTAACGCCGGTGGATATCACCGAATCCCCCGCCTATGTGTTCAATCTGCTGATCATCATGGCCGCGGCCACCGTGCTGCTGGGCCTGCAACTCCAGTACATCGAGCGCAAGAAAGCCCTGGAGCGGGAAATCAAGGCCAACGAGGAGCGCCTGCAATCCATCGCCGAATCCATCCCCGATCAACTGATCGTCGCCGACACCAAGGGTGTGCTGCTGGATGTGATCACCCCGGCGGAACTGGCCGCCCAGGGCGACAAATTGATCGGCAGGAACCTGGCGGCCCTGGATCCGGAGGCCTTCCACAACCACTACAGCCTGTTGCTGGCCGGCTCCATGGTATCCGATGGCGGCGCCAGGGAAATCTACGCCGCCAACCAGAAACACCTGCTGGATACCCGCGCCGCGGACACTCGACACTTTTTCGAGTCCCACGCCAGGCGCATGGTGAGCGAACTCGAAGGTGACAAGGTGATCATCCTCACCCGGGACATCACCGAGCGCAAACAGGCGGAAGAGCGCATTCGCTTCCTGGCCCACTACGACCCCATGACGCGGTTGCCCAACCGCCACCTGGCCCGGGACACGGTGGAAAAAACCATCGTCCGCGCCAACTACGCCAACAGCGGCTTCGTGGTGGCCATGCTGCACCTGGATGAGCTGTACATCGTCAACCAGACCATTGGCAGCGCCGCCGGTGACTACATGGTGAAGGAAGTCGCCGCGCGTCTGACGGACGCCGTGGCGGGAGGTTTCGTTTCCCGCTATTCCGGCGCCGACTTCCTGATCATTTCCGAAAGCCTGGAAAACGACGACGCCATCCGCAACTGGGGCAACCGCCTGCTCGCCGCGGTGCGACCCACCCTGCACTTCGAGACCCATGAAATCCGCGTGCGCGCCTCCCTCGGCATCGCCCGCTACCCGATGGATGGCGGCGACGCCAACCTGCTGATTCGGCGCTGCGTGGTGGCCAATCAACACGCCCAGGAAAGCCTGGAAAGAAAGTGTCAGTTGTATGTGGAAGAGCTGGAAACGGCCCTCACCGATTACATCCGGCTGCGGGACAGGCTCGCCAAGGCCCTGGAAGAAGACGAGTTCGAACTGTACTACCAGCCCTATCTTTCCCTGCACGATGGCAGCATCCAGGGGGTGGAGGCCTTTCTGCGCTGGAACAACCCGGAACTGGGCCTGAAGGCGCCGGATTACTTTCTGGAAACCGCGGAAAAAAGCGGCCTGATCGTTTCCATTGGCGACTGGATCCTCCAGCAGGCTGCCCTGCAGGTGAAAACCTGGCGCGAATCCGGGGTGCATTTCGGCACCCTGGCCATCAACATTTCCTCGGCGCAGCTCACCCAAGGCAACCTGGTGCAGAAGATTCGCGATATCACCCGGGTACTGGGCATCCCCGCCAATACCCTCGCCCTGGAAATCACCGAATCGTCGGTGAACCGCGACATGAACCAAACCACCGGCATGACCAAGGAGCTCAGGGCCATGGGCGTGTCCCTGTCCATCGACGATTTCGGCACCGGGTTTTCCAACATCCAATACCTGCGCAAGCTGTCCGTCAACAACCTGAAAATCGATCAGGAATTCACCCGCGACATGGAAAACGACGACAACAAGCGGGATATCGTCAAGGCCATCATCCAGATCGCCCAGGCCATGGGCATGAACACCATCGCCGAGGGGGTGGAAAATCGCCAGGTGGAAGACATGCTGCTAGCCATGGGCTGCACCCACGCCCAGGGCTATCACTATTGCAAGCCACTGCCCGCCATCGAGGCGGCCCACTTCATCCGCGAACGCACGCCAGCCGGGTAACTCCCATGCTGCTGTATGAAGGCGAAGGGCAGCGCGAAGTTCTCCCACGGGTTCGGCCCGTACCGGGAGAATGCCGGTGACCGGGAGCAAGACACGGTGACCCGCCCTGCCCCCGGACCCTGGCGCTGGCGTGCCCTGCTGTTGATCCTGGTGGGCTACCCCCTGGTGGTGTACGCCATGACCCTGTCGGGCAATGGCACCATCACCCCGGCGGAACAGCGCGCCCTGGAGTTCTATATCAGCTATTTTGGCCGCGCCAGCCTGCTGGTGCGGGAATACTGTATCTTCGACGACGAGGGCAACCCCAAGAACAACGGCAGTTGCAAAACAGAGGTGCCACGCATCCCGGGCCACACCACCTTCGGCATCGGCGGCCCCGAGGCGGAGTACGCCCGCCAATTCCATGGCCGGCCCATGGGGGAAGTGCTGGCGGACCCGCTGATGAATCTGGTTTATGTGCACTCCTTCCCGGAAGTGTGGATCGCCTGCAACAACCGCCGCGCCTTCGGCTGCACCTACACCGACAAATGGCCGGAGGAAGTGACGGTGATCGTCAGCACCTACGACAAGAAAGTCGGCGACATCGCCCTCACCCACGAGATCGAATACCATGTCAAAAGGGATATCAAGCACTAACAGGCCGCTGAACGATGTTGGCGAGGCAGCGGATGCAACCGACTGACCCCAGGATCCTGTTGCCGGACAGCCATCCCTTCCAGCTCCACCGCCTGGCCCTGCAACCTTTTCTGCCCCATGGCGACAATCACTGGCGGTCAGCGCTTCGCCAGTGGCTTGAAGGTCACGGGGAGGACCCATTCGTTGAATTCCTCGGCCGCCAGGGGTTGGCTCCCGCCTGGCACGAACTTATCGCCGATAACACCGAGGACCCTCTAATTTCTTCCCAGTCCCGGCAAGTTCTCAGGCAGGAGGCAATTCGCGCCGCGCAGATCTACATGGCGCAAAAAAAAGCCTTGGTTGAAATTGGCGAAATTCTAGACAGGGAAAACCTCCCCCACCTTTTTTTCAAGGGTAGCCACCTGAGGGAAATATTTGGCTCGCGACCGGCCACCCGCACCGCCTGCGACCTTGACCTGCTGGTGGACCCCGGCGACAGGGTTGCCGCCATGCGTGCCCTGGTGGCGGCGGGTTACCGGCTGGAAATTTCCGCCACCAGTGTCAGTCACGAAGCAAGCCTTACCCGGGGCCTTGTAACGGTGGATATTCACTGGGACATTCTCAGGCCGGGACGAACCCGCCAGCCCATGACACCCGCCCTGCTCAAGGCCCGAAAGCGCTACGGCGATCACTGGGGGCCAACCCCGGAACACAGCCTGTTTCTGATGCTGGTTCACCCAGTCATCACCAAGTACGCCACCTCGCCGCTATCCACCATCAATCGCCTGGTGGACCTTTTACTGGGGCTGGAAAGCGCGGATGTAGACTGGCGTACCCTGGAAGCCATCCTCGCGGACAGCGGTCTGAAAACCGCCGCCTGGATCATGTTGGAATGGCTGCGGCTGACGACGGGCATGGAATACCCTCGCCTGCAAGGCGCACTGGCTCCTGGTTTGTTGCGGCGGCGCTACCTCAACCGCTGGCTGATGGCGGATCTCTCCACACGGCTCGGGCACCACCATAATCTGATTCGTGTTGGCTTTACCCTGCCCGCCCACGATAGAGCCAGTGATGCTCTGCGGGCCACCCTCTTTGGAATAAAGGCGCGGATACAGGCAGCACGGGATATGGCCACAGTTGGGGAAGCGGTAGGTAACCGTAGGATGGGTTGAGCGAAGCGATACCCATC
>JBJHDJ010000256.1:0-4435 GCA_050486485.1 Porticoccaceae bacterium | reverse complement strand
CGTTCAGGATTTTTTCCGGGCCGCTGGTCCTTGATATACAGGCGGTTCTGCTCCCGGCGCTCCAGCGTGAACAAGCCAATGCCGCGCACCAGATCACTCAACTTGGCATGGCCGTAGTTGCGGGGGTCGAATTCCGGCATCTGATTGGCGATGTGGCTGCCCACCGCCCCCAGGTCGGCCCAGCCATCGTCATCCGAGGATGACAGTATCGCCTGTCGAAACAAGTTGCACAGCTTGGCGTCCTGGCGCAATTGCTGGCTGGTCATGGGCTTGATGGATTGCCCCTCGTCACCGCCAGCGGCGAATACCTCGGTGTAGATAAAGCGGTCGCAGGCGGCGACGAAGGGCCGCGGTGTCTTTTGCTCGCCAAACCCGTACACCACCTTGCCGGATTCACGGATGCGCGCCGCCAGGCGGGTGAAGTCGCTATCGCTGGAAACAATGCAGAAACCGCCGAAATCTCCCGTATAGAGCAGATCCATGGCGTCGATGATCATGGCGCTGTCGGTGGCGTTCTTGCCGGCGGTGTAGGCGAATTGCTGGATGGGCTGGATGGAGTGTTCCAATAACGCCGCCTTCCACTTGCCGAGGCTGGGCGTGGTCCAGTCGCCGTAGATGCGCTTGACGCTGGCCACCCCGAGCTTGGCCACCTCGGAGAGCAGCCCCTCGACAATGGCCGGGTTGGCGTTGTCGGCGTCGATGAGCACGGCCAGGGCGAGTTCGCGGTGGTGTCCATTCATGGTCTGTGGCCTTTGAGGGTTTGGCTTGCCAAGTGATCGGCGATGGCCGCCAGTGTTTGATCATGCACCGTGGCAAATTCCTCGAGCAATTCCGCCACCGCCTTGGCATCGCCACCACGACCGGCGCGCTCCAGACCTTGACAGGCGGTACCCAGGGGAATCGCCCCCACCCAGCGGGCGGAGGACTTGAGGCGGTGCGCGAGACTGGCGAGGGTGTCCAGATCCCCTTCGCCGGCGGCACGGCGCATGTCGGTCGCCAGGCGAGTGGCGGCGGCGGTGAAGTCCGCGAGAAATCGCTCGACCCTGTCGGCGTCCTCGCCCATGAAATCCCTGGGCACCGCCGGATCGAATAACTTGTCATGGTTCACAGCCAAGGCACTCACCTCCCAAGGCCCTAACCAGAAGCGGCCACCGGTCCAGTATATCCCAGCTCGCGCCGCCCCGGCCTATGGCCCCATGATTCATCCCACCCGCGACATTGACATACATCAACGACGGTTGCGGGATCCGTGACCTAGGATGACAGGGACTGCTCAATGGTCTGGCGACCCGTGTCCCTACCTTTAACGCCCGCCGAGGAAACCCCTATGAGTGCCCATTCCAGCCCCGTCATCGCCAAGAGCTCCACCCCCGCCACCACAGCCAACGACTGGCCACGGCGCTGGCAAACCCTGTCCCACGGGGTCGGCGTGGGACGCTACACAGACCCGGAATTTGCCCGGCTCGAATTCGAGAAGCTGTGGAGTCGGGTATGGCAGGTGGCCGCCCGGGTCGATGAAATTCCGTGCACCGGCGACTTCACCACCTACCGTATCGGCGATCAGTCCATCCTGGTGGTGAGGGTGGATGAATCCACCGTCAAGGCGTACTACAACTTCTGTCCTCACCGGGGAACCCGGCTGGGGGATGGCTGCGGTCACTTCGAGGACGGCAAGATCATCTGCCCCTTCCACGGCTGGCGCTGGGATCTGGCGGGCAACATCCAACTGGTACTGGAGCGCAATGAATTCCGCGATGGCCAGTTGCAGGACAGCGATGTGGCGATGCGGGAGGTGAACTCCAGAATCTTCGCCGGCTTCGTGTTCATCAATCTGGAGCCCAACCCGCAACCGTTCGACGAATTCATCGCGCCCTTGCGGGGGCTGCTGGAGGATTTCGTGTTGGGGGACATGCACCACATTTGGTGGAAACGCGCCACCATGCCCGCCAACTGGAAGGTGGTCCAGGAGGCCTTCTACGAAGCCTACCATGTGGCGGCCACCCACCCGCAACTGGAGAAGGTCGGGCGCGAGATCGTCTACGGCGACCGCACCGACGGCGAGATGATGTACCAGAACATCGTCTACGAGGCCCTCGACAATGGCCACGGTCGTTTTTTTGGCGGCAACAAGTCGCCGGTGAAGGGCTATGTCCCCGAGGCCCAGGGCGACCCCCTGGAAGCCATGGCGGCGCGCATGAACCTCACCGCCGAGGGCCTCGGCGGCATGATCCTCAAGGAGGACATCGAATTGCTGCTCACCCTGCGGGACAAGGACCTGCCCCGCGACGCCAACCTGGGGGCGGAGTATGTGCGCTTGCAGTATGAGCACGCGGCGGCGGTAAAGCGGCCCATGCCCAAGCCATCGCCAGAGGTGCTGGCCCAGTGGAGCGGTGTGATCGTGATTTTCCCCAATGTGCTGATCCTGCCCCAGGCCGGCAACGCGGTGATCTACCGGGCATTGCCGGACGCCACGAATCCGGACAAGTCCACCTTCGAGATCATGTCCGTGAAGACCCTGCCGGAGGGCGTCCCCCCGACCCGGGCGACCATCGAGGAAGTCACCTGCCCCGAGGAACAACTGGGACTGATTCCTCAACAGGATCTTGCCAATATTCCCCGCATCCAGGATGGCCTGCATTCAAAAGGCATGAAACAGACCTGGCTGGCGGTCAACCAGGAGAAGTTGATCCTCAATATGCACCGGGAGCTGGACACCTACCTGCTCTCCTGACACCTGCAATCTTTTGCTGGCATAAAAAACGCCGTGCCCGCTATGGACACGGCGTTTTTGCGTCCGTCACATGCGCCACCGCACACCCATCTCGAAGGTGCGCTCGGGACCCACATAGATGCCCTGACGCAGCCCGGTGATGTAGCGCTTGTCGGCGAGATTCTTCACCGCGCCAAACACCGTCAGATTGTCGCTGAAGGCGTACTGGGCCATCAGGTCGAACAGGGTGTAGGACGGGATTTTGCCTCCCCAGATACCGCCGGCGGCATTGCCTGGAATATCGACGCTGTTGCTGGGGTCACCGAACTGAGAACCCTGGTGATGGGCGGTCAGGGCTGTGCTCAGGCGGCCATCGGTGTAGCTGAGGGCCAGGTTGCCCAGGTACTCGGGGGCGTAAGGCAAGCGATTGCCCCGGTGCTCTCCGGAGCGGAACTCGGAGTCGGGAATCCAGGTGGCGTTGCCATCGAGCCTGAAGCCCGCCCCCAGGTCGAAACCCACCACCAGTTCCATGCCGCGATGCAGGGTCTTGCCGGCATTGGACTGGGACAGGTTGGGGTCGCTGTTACCGGTCACCACCTGGTTGTCGAAGTCCATGTAGAAGGCGGCCACTTCGTAGGTCACGGGGCCGCTCGCGCCGCGCACACCCACTTCGTAGTTGATGGAACGCTCGCCGTCCAGCTTCTGGTCGGCGAGGCCGTCCAGGGCCACACCATTGGAAGCCGGTGAAAACGCCCGGTAGACACCGCCGTAAAGCTGGGCGCCGGGTGTCAGTTCGAAGGTGGCCCCTACACCGGGAAGCCATTCGGTATTGGAGGTAGTGGCGGACTCGTTGTTCTGGGTCAGCACCCGGCGCTTCTGCTCGTAGGACTCGACCCGCAGGCCAGGGGTGATGGCGAGACGGTCGCCGACCTCCATGCGGTTCTGCACGAAGCCGGCGATGCTGTCGGCGGAGTCGACGATATGGCGGTCGTTGTTGCCGGTGCGGGGCGCGGCCCGGGTGGCGCGGATACGGGTGTCGTCGGACTCCTCGCTCATCAGGCGCAGCCCGAATTCGGCACGGTTTTCCAGGCCCAACAGGTCGTGGTCGAGGGACAGCCGGCTCTCGATACCCACCCGCTCGAATGAGCGGTTGTTGCCGGTGAGGGTATCCCGATATACCCAGCGACCGGCGGCATTGGACGCCGGGGTATCGACATCGTAACGCCAGTAGTCGCGGGTCATCTCGCTCCAGTACACCAGGGTCTTGAGGTTGGCGCGGTCATTGATGCGCCACTCGTGATTGAGGTCGAAACCGATGCGGTCGGTGAGGTAGTAGTCGTCCGGCGCCGGGTTGTAGGTGCGTCCGGCGCGGTATTCGTCCAGCAGCAGGCCACGGTAGGAAATATTGGCGTCATTCTCGTGCCAGGAAAACTTCATCCCCAGACTGTGGCTGTCATTGACCGCAAGGCCGGCCTTGACCATGACATCCGTCATTTCGTAGCCCTTGTCCATGAAGCCATCGCTGCGGGCATGGGTAGCCACGACACCGGCGAAGGCGTCCCCGGACGCAGTGCGGCCACCGGCCTCCACCGTGGCCTCCCGGGCGTTGAAGGAACCGACGCGACTGGACACCAGGATGCCATCATCCGGTGTCTTGGTCTGATAGTTGACCACGCCCCCGATGGTGGAAGGGCCATAGCGCAGGGAGGCCGACCCCTTCAGCAC
>JBJHDJ010000255.1:0-4463 GCA_050486485.1 Porticoccaceae bacterium | reverse complement strand
AGGGTGAACATGCCGGAGGCGAACTTATCGGCGTGGCCGGATTTCTGCCACAGGCTGAGATCGACGATCTGCGGCGTGCGGATTTCCTTGTAGCCATGGCGGCGCTGCTGGCCGCGCATGTACTGCTCGATGGTGTTGTACAGGGTCCAGCCGCGGGGGTGCCAGAACGCCATGCCCGGCGCCTCTTCCTGCATGTGGAACAGGCCGAGTTTCTTGCCGATCTTGCGGTGGTCGCGCTTTTCCGCCTCCTCGATGCGGTGCAGGTAGGCGGCCAGGTCCTTTTTGCTGGCCCAGGCGGTGCCATAAATGCGCTGCAACATCTCGTTGCGGGAATCGCCACGCCAGTAGGCGCCGGCCACCTTGGTGAGCTTGAAGGCCGAAATCTTGCCGGTGCTGGGCACATGGGGGCCGCGACACAGGTCGATAAAGCCATCCTGACGATACAGGGAGATGGGCTCGTTGGCGGGAATGGAGGCGATGATCTCCGCCTTGTAGTCCTCGCCCATGTCCTTGAAGAAGTTCACCGCGTGGTCGCGATCCATCAATTCCCGCGATACGGGAATATCCGCCCTGGCCAACTCTTCCATGCGCGCCTCGATTTTTTCGAGGTCTTCCGGGGTAAAGGGCCGCTCAAAGGCAAAATCGTAGTAGAAACCGTCGTCGATGACCGGGCCTATGGTGACCTGGGCGCTGGGAAACAGATCCTTGACCGCCTGGGCCAGCAGGTGGGCGCAGGAATGGCGGATCACTTCCAGGCCGTCCTCGTCACGACCCGTGACGATCGCCAGCTCTGCGTCGCCGTCGATCAGATGGGAGGTATCCACCAGGACGCCATCCACCTTGCCGGCCAGGGCCGCCTTGGCGAGGCCGGGGCCGATATCCAGGGCAACCTGGGCAACGGTGACGGGAGCATCGAAATGGCGTTGACTGCCATCGGGAAGGGTAATGACGGGCATTGTGCGTTCCTTTTCCAGTGGTGACCCCTACCAAAGGCCACATGGGTGTAGCGATACGATAAGAAAGGTTGTTGCCTGTAACACTTTCTCGTGGCTCGTGGCTTTCACGGGAAAGTGGTAGGACCAGGCGGATTCGAACCGCCGACCTCTACCATGTCAAGGTAGCGCTCTAACCAACTGAGCTATGGTCCTATTTTTTCAACATTGTCTTCAATCAAGAGAGCCGACAACGCCGACCTCAAACCATGTCAAACTTTCTATCCGCTCAGGGCTGTGCTCTTACCAACCAACTGAGCCATGGTCCTATTTCTTCAATCAAGGTCCGAAAACGCCGACCTCTACCATGTCAAACTTTCTATCCGCTCAGGGCTGTGCTCTTACCAACCCACCGAGCCATGGTCCTGTCGAGAGGCGCGCATTCTATAACAGGGTGCAATGGAGGCACAATCCCCGGTCATCCCTATCAGGTCTTCTGAAATCAGCGCCTGGGCAGGTCCGACCTTGCCGTTATTTCCATGTTGAGGGCATACCCCTGGGCCGCCAGGCTGAAGGCGCGGGCCGCGCCGGCCTCGGGTGGGTCTCGGTAGTCGATGCGGGCCTGCAATTGGTCGTCGTGGAGCAGGTCGATACGGCCCTCGTTCCTGATCAGGGACCAGCCCGGCTGCCCCTCCAGCCAGCCGCCAGGGTCAAGTTGCTGCAAATAAACCGCCAGCAGCACCAACTTGCTCAGGGTTGGCGACCAGTTGCCGGCATCGGGACCATGGATGGCTCCCTCAGTGTCATGACGCACCTTGGCGACCTCCCGATCGGCATGATCACTGATCGCGATGCCTAGCTCATCGCCTTCTCGCCGAACAACAGCGGACCCGGCGATGGCCGTTCCGGGCGCGGCAATCTGCATCACCTGCTCCTGATGCCAGCAGCAGGACAGGTCGCCGGGCAGGGGCAGTGTCAGGCTGTCCTGCCAGGATGGCTGGTCATCAGCGGACAGTGGGGGCATTGCGGACATAACGGACATAAGCAGTACCGTGGCGAACAGGGCAGTCGGAATTTTCACGGGGATCTCTCCCTAAACGCGGATTGACCTCGACCACCCTAACGCCCATGCCCCCACGGCTTCAAGCCTCGTTGGCCACCCCGTGGGGAACATGGCCGGTGGCCACATGGGGGCTGGCGGATTCGCAGTGTTGCTGCTGGTCGTCGAAAAACACATCGGCGCCGTAGGCCTTGAGAAACTCTCCCTTGGGCAGGCCGCCAAGGAACAGGGATTCGTCGATGCGGATATTCCAGGACCGCAGCGTCATCACCACCCGCTCGTGGGCCGGGGCGGAGCGGGCGGTGACCAGGGCGGTGCGGATGGGGCATTGCTCGGCCTTGAACTCCGCCTGCAGGCTGTGCAGGGCGGCCAGGAAGTTCTTGAAGGGGCCGGCGTTGAGGGGCTGGCGCGCGGAGGCCTTCTCGCTTTTGGCGAAGGCCTCAAGACCCTCGCTTTTGAAAACCTTCTCCGCCTCGTCGGAAAATATCACCGCGTCGCCATCGAACGCGAAGCGAAGCTCGTCCCCTTCCCGTTGCACCTTGGACGAAGGCAGCAGGGTCGCGGCGGCGACACCGTGGTGCAAGGCGCTGCGCACATCCTCCGCCTGGGTGGACAGAAATAGATGACAGCCAAAGGCGGACACATAGCGGTAGGGGCTGGCGCCGCCGCAGAAGGCGGCGCGGGTGATATTGAGGCGGTGGTGCTCGATGGAATTGAACACCCGCAGGCCGGTGTCGGCGGAATTGCGGGACAGCAGGATTACCTCCACCCGTGGCTCGCCACCGAGCTTTTCATTGATGCGCAGCAATTTCTCCACCAGGGGGAATGCCTCCCCCGGCTGCAGCACTTCCATTTCGTGTTCAATCTGGTGCCGGGTATAGGCATCGAGCCCTTCCTCGCGGAACACCCGGTCGCTTTCCGACAGGTCGAACAGCGCCCGGGAGGAGATGGCGATTACCAGTTTGTCGCCGAAGCTGCTGGCCATGAATCCTCGATCCGAAGCGGGTTTGTCACACAGTCATCGGGATTATGCGCCGTGACTGGCGGGTGGACAACCACGGCACCGATACCGTCAGCTCAGAAAAAATAGCGCCCTGCCCTCCCCTGGGCGGGGGCATGCCAGGGGGGTGGGGTCAGCCATCGCGGGGTGGACGGCTGAAACCGAGGCGGTCCCCCTGGGCCAGGAGACCGAACAGACCACCCGTGTGAATGAAAATGACATCACCGATACCCGCGAGCGAACCGGCTCGAATCTCGCTGACCAGGCCGTGGAAGGCCTTGCCGCTGTATACCGGGTCGAGCACCAGCCCCTCGAGGGCCGCCAGTTGCCGTATGGTATCGAACACTTCCTCCGTGGCGACCCCGTAGCCGGGACCGATGTGGCGGTCATTGACCTGTATATCTTCCTCGGCGACTCCGTCGCGACATCCGCTCAACACCCGCCAGTGCTCCATGTCGGCCCACACCTTGGCGCGGAAATACCGCTCGTCGTCGCACACCGCCATGCCCAGCACGGGGCATCCGAGATCGAACAGCCTTGCCCCCAGGGTGAGGCCCGCCTGTGTCCCGCCGGAACCGGTGGCATGGACGATCAGGCCCGGGCGGATTCCCACCGCGACGATATCCGCCGCCAGTTCCCGGGCACACTGCACATAGCCCCACACGCCATGACCGTCGCTGGCCCCCACCGGAATCACCCAGGGTTTGCGGCCCAGGGCCCGATAGTGATCACGCCAATGTTCAACCAGCTCGGCATGCTGCTCGATGTAATGCCGGCGTGAATAGAGGGATACCTCGGCCCCCGCCAGATAGTCCAGCAACAGGTTGCCCACTGGCGGGTTCCGGTACTCTCCTTCATCCCGCAGGATCAGGTGTACCCCAAGGCCCAGCCGCGCCCCCAACAGCGCCGTGGCGCGGCAATGATTGGATTGCACGCCGCCGCTGGTGATGACCGTGTCACAGCCCTGGGCGAGCACCTCCGCGAGGACGAATTCCAGTTTGCGGATCTTGTTGCCGCTGGCGGCGCACTCGGTGAGATCGTCGCGCTTGACCCAAATACGCGGCCCGCCAAGGCGTCCCGACAGGCGGTCGAGGGGCTGCAGGGGGGTTGGCGCCTGTGACAGGGAAAGTCGGGGGGGAAAAGCCACTTCGGTCATGGTGTTTCACCCTGAAGGAGCTGAACCCGGGCTACCCCCACCCCGGAACCTAGGGTGGGTTGAGCGCGGCGATACCCATCGACAAATCGACGGTATCAAATGGACTTGATGGTGCCCTTCGGCAACAACGCGTGCACGGCGGATTTCTGGAACTTGAGCTTGACAGTGTCGTTCACCTCCAGCTCCAGGTAGTCCCCTTCCAGCTTGACGATCTTGCCGAGGATGCCGCTGGTCATCACCACCTCATCCCCCTTGTTGAGCGCCGTCACCAGTTGCTGATGCTCCTTCTGGCGCTTGCGCTGGGGGCGGATGATC
>JBJHDJ010000254.1:0-4507 GCA_050486485.1 Porticoccaceae bacterium | reverse complement strand
GCTTGCCGCCGATGAACAAGGTCACCCGGTCGCAGGACTCCCTCAGTGCCTGCCCCAGGTCCAGAATGTCGGACCCGGACACGGCGTTCTGGAAACCCGTCAGGGTCAGCACGAAGGCGACCTGGCCCTTTCTGTCGAATACCGGTGAGATGATCCCCGCCAGGGGATATTCCTCGGCGGTGTCCAGCCGCGACATCAGCACGGCGGTGAGCTCGGTCTGATCCCCGGACAGGAACAGACTTCTGCCCTCCGACAGGGACCGTGTGGGAACTTTCGGGTTCAGGGTCGAAAAAGTAAAACCGTATTCCCGGGCAAATCCGATGACTTCATGCATCTCGTCAATCATGTTGGGCGGCGTTTCCCGGTAGAAATCCCCCAGCCATTTTTCGACTTCGACGGTGTCGGACCAGGCAAAAAAGGCCGCGGCGAACTGGACCCGCAACGGCAGTCGCTCTCCCACCGGGGAGTTGGTCCACGAGTGCAGCGCCCCGGATCCCGCCTTGGCGAGCACCACCACATCCTTGCCGTCGCGGCCGACGGCGGAGGCGGTGACGCCAAACTGGTCGGCCAGCTTGCGCAGTTCCGGCTGGGCGGCTTGCAAGGGAGAGAACTGCTGGTTGGCAACGCGGCCGAGGGCCACCAGGGCCGGCCCGATCACATAGGTCTTGTCCGGGTTGCGGTACAGGTAGCAGGCCTCCACCAGCCCGGAAAGCAGGGCATGGCAAGTGGCGCGGCCCAGCTTCAGCGCGCGGACGATCTCGGTGAAGGTAAATGCCTGGCCAGGGTGCTCGGCAAAGAAGTTCAACACCGAAACGACGCGCTTGACACCGGGGGGCGACTTGGTCATGTAGGCTCGAGGGCTGGAAGTGTTAACCTGGAATTATCCCGGCTAGCCCGGCAATCCGTCAACTCTCTCGCAAGCGCTCTCGCAAGCGCACCCTCGAAAATGCCTTGGCCGCCACTGGCCAAGTGGCCTTGATGAAGGACTCGAACTGGAAGGTCTGTGCCTTCGCGCCCGTCCACGCTGTCGTTGAGGGCGGAGCCATGAAGAACGCCTCCCCGGAGATTGATGCAGAATGCTCGATGCCGGGATTGGTATACTGGCTGGACAGACAGCGGCCGGTGGTGGCGGGTGGAGAAATCACAATGTCCAGCGAAGGGGTGAAGGCAGGTCGTGGCGGCTGACAGGCGCATTCTGATCGTCGGTCCCTCCTGGGTGGGGGATATGGTGATGGCCCACTCCCTTGTCCAGGTGCTCAAGGAGCGCCATCGGGATACTCCCATCGATGTGCTGGCGCCCGGTTGGAGCAGGCCGCTACTGGCGCGCATGCCCGGCGTGGACATGGCCATCGACATGCCGGTGGGGCACGGTGAACTGGCCATCGGCAAGCGCATGCGGCTGGGTCAGTCCCTGCGTGGTCGCTACCGCCAGGCCATCGTCCTGCCCAATTCCCTGAAGTCCGCCCTGGTGCCGTTTTTCGCTGAAATTCCGTTGCGCACCGGTTGGCGCGGGGAAATGCGCTTCTGGTTGCTCAACGATATCCGCCTGCTTATGGAGAAGCGCTACCCCTTGATGGTGCAGCGCTTCAACGCCCTGGCCTTCGCCAGTGATTTCGACAAGCCGATTCCCGCGCCCTTCCCCCGGCTGGTGGTTGACAGCGCCGCCGTGCCGGCCCTGTTGGCGCGCTTTGGGCTGGATACCGGCAGGCCGATACTGGCGCTCTGTCCCGGGGCGGAATTCGGTCCCGCCAAGCGCTGGCCGGAGAGTCATTTCGGCGCCGTGGCGGCGGCCATGGTGGCGCGGGGCTGGCAGGTTTGGGTGTTCGGGTCGGCCAATGATCGCGCCGTGGCCGAGTCGGTGGTGCGCCATGCGGGCGCCGCTGGCGAACACTGCCGGATTCTGGCCGGTGAGACGGAATTGGCCGAGGCGATCGACCTGCTGTCCCAGGCCAGCGCCGTGGTGAGCAACGATTCTGGACTGATGCATGTGGCCGCCGCCCTGCGGCGCCCCCTGGTGGTTCTCTACGGGCCCACATCCCCGGGTTTCACTCCGCCCCTGGCGGAGGCGGTCGAGGTGCTGTCCATCCCCGTGGCGTGCGGGCCCTGCTTTCAACGGGAGTGCCCCAAAAAACCGGGCAGTGACGCACACCGCAAGTGCCTGGTGGAGATAGGTCCGGATCGGGTGCTGACGGCTCTCCAGCGCCTGGTGCCCGACCTGATTCCTAGCCTGGTGAATGATGTCGGAGAAAGTCCCCGGGGGCCGGGAGAAGAATGAATCTGGTTTTCGTGCTCTACAACTATTTTCCCTACGGTGGCTTGCAGCGGGACTTTCTGCGCATAGCCGAAGCCTGCGCGCAAAGGGGGCACCACATCAGGGTGCTGACCAGCGCCTGGCAGGGGGAGGTTCCACCCTGGCTGGAGTTGTCCCTGGTGCCTGTTAGGGCGCTCACCAACCACGGTTTCAATCGTCGCTTTGCCGAGGCGGTTCGCCGCCGGGTGGCGGACATTGGCCCCGACCTGGTGGTGGGCTTCAACCGCATGGCGGGCCTGGATCTGTACTTCGCCGCCGACCCCTGTTTCGCCGCCCACAGCGAACGCCAGGGGCGAGGCTGGTTGTACCGACTGACACCCCGCCATCGCCACTTTATCGCCGAGGAGCGGGGGCTGGTGGCGTCCGACGCCCTGATCCTTTCCCTTACCCATGGGCAGATCGCCGATTACCAGCGCCACTATCCGATGCCGGACAGCCGCTTTTGCTTGCTGCCTCCCGGCATTGCCCGTGACAGGGCCTGGAGCCCGGATGCCCCGGGTATTCGCCGGGCATTCCGCGAAGCCAGCGCCGTGACCGAGCAGGAGCAGGTGTTGTTGATGGTGGGATCCGGTTTCCGCCGCAAGGGGGTTGACCGCGCCATCGAAGCCCTGGCATCCCTGCCAAGCGTCCAGCGGGACAGGGCGCGACTGTGGGTGGTGGGTGATGACGATCCCCGGCCTTTTCGGCGTCAAGCGGAGCAATCGGGTATCGCCGATCGGGTGCGCTTCTGGGGTGGTCGAGACGATATTCCCGGGTTCCTGTTCGCCGCCGACCTGCTGCTCCACCCGGCACGCAGCGAGGCGGCGGGCATGGTGCTGGTGGAGGCCATCGTCGCCGGCCTGCCGGTGATGGCCTCGGCGGTGTGCGGCTATGCCCACTATGTCGAGGATTCCGGTTGCGGGGAGCTGTTACCCGAACCCTTCCACCAGGCAGTTTTCAACCGCCAGCTCGCCGCGTTGCTGGGGGACGAGGCCCGGCGCAACCTGTATCACCAGTCTGGCGTGGATTTTGGCTCCGCGGCCGATGTCTTCGATATGCCAGAGCGGGTGGCGCGGCTGATCGAGTCGCGGGGAGCCAGTGATGCGGCTTGAGCTGCGGGAGGATGTGGCCGACCTGTTCGGCGAAGGGGATCCCTTCGCCGCTGTCCAGGCGATTCAGGGGGAGGTGTTCCGGGATGTCAAAGGGCGCCGCACCCTGCGCTTCCAGCACCGCGGACGGCACTATTTCATCAAGGTCCACCAGGGGGTGGGGTGGCGGGAAATCTTCAAGAACCTGCTGATGTTCAAGGCGCCGGTGACCGGCGCCGGCACCGAATACCGCGCCATCCGCGCCCTGCGGGAAGCGGGTATCCCCACTCTCTCCATCGCCGGCTTCGGACAGCGGGGTGTCAACCCAGCCAGCCGGCAATCCTTTCTCGTCACCGATGAGTTGCCCGCGTCCATTACCCTGGAGGACTACTGCAAGGACTGGCCCCAGTCTCCCCCCAGGGTGTCCGCCAAGCGCCGCCTGATCCGCGCCGTGGCGGCCATCAGCCGCGCCATGCACGGCGCCGGCATCAACCACAGGGACTATTACCTGTGCCATTTCCATCTGGTGCCGGACACCCTGGACAGGGGCGATCCGCTGCTGTATCTCATCGATCTGCACCGCGCCCAGTGCCGCCGCCGGGTGCCGCGTCGCTGGCGGCTCAAGGATATTGCCGGTCTCTACTTTTCCGCCCTCGACATAGGCCTCGGCCGTCGGGATCTGTGTGCCTTTGCCACCGCCTATGCCGGACAGCCCCTCAGGGTTGCCCTGGGGGAGCATCGCGGGTTTTGGCGGCGGGTACGGCGCAAGGCGCTGCGCCTGTACCGCAAGGTCCATGGCCGGGAGCAGGGTGCATGAACAGGGATACCGTGGATTTTGCCGCCCTGGCCAGCGCCATGGCGCACGGAGAGTTGCCGGAAGGTTGGCGCTGGGTAGCCAGTTCTCCGGCGGCGCGTGTGGCCACTGACGAGGGTTGTTTCATCAAACTTTACCTGCCCCGCAATCTCTGGGAGAAGCCCAAGCAGTGGTTGCGGGGAGGGCGTGCCTGCCGTGCCGCCCGGGAGGCCGCGCGGCTCCAGCGGCTGGGTTTTCTGACGCCACGGGTCCGCGGCTACGGCACGCTGGGGGGTATCCAGTGGCTCGCCACCGACGCCGTGCCGGCCCTCAGCC
>JBJHDJ010000253.1:0-4512 GCA_050486485.1 Porticoccaceae bacterium | reverse complement strand
CAACGTCCTGTTGCCAGACGCCCCCCAATACCGACACCCCACCCCCACCAACCATCACCAGGTTTCAAACCGAGACACTACCGAAAAAGCCGGGGGATTCCCGGCTTATTCACTTGTGGATCACCCTGGAGGGGTCAGCCCAGTCTGGGCAGGATCAGTGGCAGGTCGACATTGTTGCGGATGCCGGGGGCGGCCTCGCACACATAGGGAATGGCGTTGACCGCCGGGTGGGCGGTGAGGCCCGACATCTGGTCGGCATAGGGCTGGTCGGTGGAGCGCGGATAGGTGATATCCACCTTCATGGGGGTATCCCCCTCCACCAGCACCCGCCAGCCGTTTTCCGCCAGCTCCCAGTCCTTGTCGATGGCCTTCGAGCAGTACCAGTTGGGGCGGAACAAAATGGCGGGCTTGCCGTTCCTCAGCCCCGCCACGGTGATGCGCATCGCCGCCACCGTGCCTTTTTCAAGCACGACATTACCTGGGAGGGTCACTTGCTCCGTGGCCAGTGCAAATTCGCCGCTGGTCTCGAACTTGTCGATGGTCAGACCCATGCCGTCGGCCACCGCGCCCAGGGACTGGGCGAAGCCGACGGCCATGTGCTCCAGAATCTGTTTGCTGAATTCTTCCGGCGCGGGTTTTCCGAAGCCCATGACATTGGTGATCATTTCCGGGGACGTGGAGGCGGGGATATCGGCGAATTCGTCGATGGTCAGACAGTCAACGCGGCGCGACATGTAGGCCATGGCCATGGGCAGCACGGCGGTGCTGAAACCCGGGCTGCTGCCGGTGGCGAACAGGGAACTGTTGCCTTTTTTACAGGCGGCTTCCAGCTTGTCCCGGTGCTGTGGATCCATGGTCTTGGCGTAGAAGAACTCGCTGCGGGTGGTGACGAGGTTGATACCCGCTTCCAGCAGCCGGCACATATCGTCCACATTGTAGCCTTCCTGCATGTACAGCACGCAGTCGGGTTTCAGGGCGAGGATGTCATCCATGGCGCGGGTGGCGGCAACGCCGATGGGGTCGACCCCCGCCAGTTCCCCGGCGTCCTTGCCCGCCTTCGACTCGGAATGGACATGGAGGCCCACCAGTTCCATCTTGGGGTGGCGGATCACGGCGCGCATGGCGCTGCGTCCGATGCGTCCCGCCGCCCACTGGGCGACGCGGTAGACCTTGTCGGGGTTTGCGGTATTACACATGTCTTTCTCCACTCGTTATTGGTCTGGCATTGAATACTGTTGGGCGCGGACGCCGAAAATGCCGAAGCAACGCGCCGGAATACATCAGCGGCGGGGGCGCACCTTGACATTGCCGAACATCATACCGGTATTGCTTCCCGCCGGAACCATGTCGTGGGGGAAGGTGGCGGGAATGGCGCTGACCTCGTCGAGCCGGCGAATCTGTTCGTCGCTGAATTCCACCTCCAGGGCCGCCAGGTTGTCCTCGAACTGGGCATAGGTGCGGGCGCCGATGATGGGGGAGGTGACCGCCGGGTTGAGCAGGGTCCAGGCCAGCGCCACCTGGGCGGGGGTTCTGCCCATTTCGCTGGCCACCGCGGCCACCACATCGGCAATGTCGAGGTTGCGTTCGTTGAGCCGCCCGGTGGCCAGGTTGATGTTCCTGCGGGAATTGAGATTGCCCATCTCGAAACTGGCCTGGGCCTTCAGATCCTCGCGGCTGTACTTGCCGGTGAGCACGCCGCCTCCGAGAGGTGACCAGGGCAACACCCCCAGGCCCATCTCCAGCGCCATGGGCATGAATTCCCGCTCCACGGTGCGCTCCGCCAGGCTGTAGGGAATCTGCAGGGCGATGAAGGGAGACCAGCCGCGCAGCTCGGCGATGGCCTGCATGCGGGAGATCTGCCAGGCGGGGGTGTCGGAGATGCCGGCGTGGATGATCTTGCCGGCTCTCACCAGGTCGTCAAAGCCGCGAAGGATTTCCTCCACCGGTGTGCGCCTGTCCCAGATATGGAGGTAGTAAAGGTCGATATAGTCGGTGCCCAGCCGCCTGAGGCTGTCCTCCACCGCCTGTACCATGTTCTTGCGGTGGTTGCCGCTGGCGTTGGGGTCGCCGGGATTCATGGTGAGGGAGTACTTGGTGGCGATCACCATGCGGGAGCGGCGGCCCTCGATGAGGGGGGCCAGCACTTGTTCCGAGCCGCCAGAGCCGTAAAAGTTGGCGGTGTCGATGAAATTGCCCCCCAGCTCCACATAGCGGTTGACCATTTTCGCCGCCTCGGCGTCGTCGGAGCCCCACTCGGAGGGCATGCCGAAGGTCATTGCTCCCAGGGAGAGCGGGGAAACCCGCAGGCCGGAACGGCCCAGCAGGCGATAGTCGTCGAGTTGCAATGGCATGGTGTTGATACTCCTTATTGCCTTGTCATCAGGGTGTTATGGGGTGGAAAAACCGCCGTTGTGTGCAATGTCCAATATTTTGCGCCATTTATCATGACAGATGGTGGCCGGGACTGGTAGAACGACGGAATATGTTGAAGCCGGATGCCGGGATTGTACCCCCTTGGGGGCGGTTGCGCGGCGGCGGGTCGATTTCTGAAGCCAGGCCAGCCTGCCCGATGGCACGGGCTGGCCGCCTATCAAGGGGATAACCATGGAATATCGCTATTTGGGTGGCTCCGGTCTCAAGGTGCCGGTGCTGAGTTTTGGCGCCGCCACCTTCGGTGGTCGCGGCCCGTTTTTTTCCGCCTGGGGCAGCAGCGGGGTGGAGGAGGCGAGGCGCCTCGTCGACCTGTGCCTGGAGGCCGGGGTCAACCTGTTCGACACCGCCGATGTGTACTCCGACGGCGCCTCGGAAGAGATACTCGGGCAGGCGGTGAAGGGTCGCCGCCAGGAAGTGTTGATCGCCACCAAGATGAGCCTCGCCCTGGGTACCGGTCCCAACGACAGCGGCGCCTCCCGCCACCGCCTGATGGCGGGGGTGGACGCGGCCCTCAAGCGGCTCGATACCGACCATATCGACCTGCTGCAACTACACGGGTTTGACGGCTTCACCCCCGTCGAGGAGGTGCTGTACACCTTCGATGCCCTGGTGCGGGCCGGCAAGGTGCGCTATGTGGGCGCCTCCAACTACGCCGGCTGGCAGTTGATGAAATCCCTGGCGGTGGCCGATCGCCACGGCTGGCCCCGCTATGTGGCCCACCAGGTGCACTACTCCCTGGTGGGTCGGGACTACGAGTGGGAGTTGATGCCCCTGGCCCGGGACCAACAGGTGGGTGGTCTGATCTGGAGCCCCCTGGGCTGGGGCAGGCTCACCGGCAAGATCCGCCGTGGCCAGCCCTTTCCGGAGGGCACCCGTCTCAGCGAGGTGGCCAAGTGGGGCCTGCCGGTGGAGGAGGAACGCCTGTTCCGGGTGGTCGACGCCCTCGACGAGGTGAGCAAGGAGACCGGCAAGACCATTCCCCAGGTCGCCCTGGCCTGGCTGCTGACCCGCCCCACCGTGAGCTCGGTGATCATCGGCGTGCGCAACGAGGAACAGTTGCGGGACAATCTGGGCGCCGTGGGTTGGTCCCTCGAGGCCGAGCAGTTACAGCGGCTGGAGGAGGCCAGCGCCGTGGTGCCGCCCTATCCCTATCTGTCCTACCACATCGATCGCAGTTTCAAGCAGCTGAGCCCGCCGATGATGCCGATCAAGCGGTCGATGATTTGACGGGCGCTCGGGCCTGCCCTATTGGGGCCGGCCCGCCACCGGGGCGAAGGCTTCAATCTTCCAGGGTGGCGATACAAATCTGGTTCTTGCCCCGTTTCTTGGCCTCGTACATGGCGCGATCGGCGGCGGCGAGAATCCCAGGCACCCCGTGGACGCGGTTCCTGTCGTGGCAGTGGCATACCCCCATGGACAGGGTGACGGGCCACTGGTGGGCCTGCATGTCGGCGACGATGCTGGCCCGGACCCGCTCGAGGATGTGGATGGCGTCGTCGAGGGTGGCCTCCGGGTGAATGGTGGCGAACTCGTCGCCGCCGATGCGGGCGACGAAGTCCGTGCCCCGGCAGCCACCGCGGATCAGTCGGGCAATATCCTGCAGCACGGCGTCCCCCACTTCGTGGCCGTGGCTGTCGTTGACCTGCTTGAAGTCATCCAGGTCGATGAAACTGACGGCGAACTCCCAGCCAAATTCCGCCAGCTCGGCGATATCCTGCTCGAGCTCCTGGGTGAAGGCGCGGCGGTTGCCGAGGCCGGTGAGGTGGTCGGTGAGGGCGCGCTGGCGCTCCTGTTCCAGTTCCCGGCGAATCTTGTCCTCGGTGAGCTTGTAGGCCGAGGCGTCGCGCACGAAGGCAATGGCGTGGGGTTCGCCGTCAAATTTCACGAAGCTCAGCTTGATCTCCACGGGGAAGTCATGGCCATGGCGATGGCGCCCCATGAAGCCGAAGCCGTTGCCCATGGGGCGGCTGGTCTTGGCCGCGAGAAAATCCGCGACATGGCGCTGGTGGGCGAGGCGGGCAGACTCCGGCAACAGGGTGTCCAGGGGGGCGCCGAGCAACTCCCGATGTCGATAGCCGA
>JBJHDJ010000252.1:0-4552 GCA_050486485.1 Porticoccaceae bacterium | reverse complement strand
GGCCCAGGTGCCCGGCAAGTGCGTCCGGGTCTGGGGGGTCGAAGGTGGCGGAGACCGCCAGTCCGTCGATATCCTTGGCCTCGAGGCCGGAATCCTTCAGTGCGCGGTCGAAAGCCAGCTTGATCAGTTCGTCCCGCGTCAGCGGTTTCCAGCCTTCCTTCCTTTCACGCATCGCCTGGTAATCCTTGCCGTAGTCGGTCTCGCCGATACCGATGATCGACGCCTTGCGACTGTTTTCCGGCGTCGCCGGGGGCATTTTTACATAGCCATATTCGGACATGGTTATCTCGTGTCTGGTTAATGTTTTGGCATATCGTGGGGCTGATCCGCGGGCCATCGCTGGCACTCGCCACGACAATCCCTGTCGGCCTCAGGTGGCGTCGATCCGAGCGCCTGTTCCCCTGGGTGCCATTGGCGGGTCGTCGGGTATCGCCAGGCTGGCGGGATGTTGTCAGGTTCGAGCCCCGTTCAGCTCCTGGGTCAAGGGCCGGCTTTTGGGTGTTTGACCATAAAGCGAGCCGTTGGCGGTGAGTGAGATTATGGCTGTCCTTGACAGGCCTCGCCGTCAACACCGCGAAGCCGGGTCATGCGACTATTGCCTGAAACTGTTTCCTGCTTGCCGCCAGCGGCGATCTGGTTTTCATGGGCGACACCCGGATGGTAACCGGCCAGTACGGCGGCCACAATACCATTCCATGGCTGGCGGATGCCGTGAACCTGGATTCAGCCATGCTGCACGCCATGGGCTGATATGGGTTTTCCCCGTGGCGTGCTGGCTATCGGGGCGCGGCTGTGTCGGTGGTAAAGAATAATCGTGTCCTTGGGATTTACCCCAGTCCCCGGTAGCTGATCCCCAGCAGGATGGCCAGCATTGGCGTCACTACCAACAGCAACAGCGTCAGGGTGAAGATGGTCAGCAGTGCGGTGGTGATCCGCCAGGGTCTGGCGCCGCAGCGGCAACCCGCTTCCACCACCCTGAGGCAAACCCAAAAACTGGCTGCCAGGCACAAGGCTATGACGCCAGCCAGCTTGAGGTAAAGAAAAGCCCCTGGCATCGCGATGCCGAGCGTGGCGCCAATGGGGGTGTAGGCCACCGCGAAGGCGACACCATAGAGCAGGGTCAGCAAGCCCATGCCCTGCCACCAGAATACGCGGGTGAAGCTGGCCTGGTTCGTGGACGGGGGTGTCATCTGAGCATGTCCTCCAGCAGCGGCAACAGGTCCAGCCTGTTGGCCTTCATCAGTATCAGGGCCAATTCCAGCAGCGGGTCATCGGCGGGACTTTCGCCAACAATATCGCCAACACTATCGCCAACACCGGTGTGTTGCAGGCGGTTACGCCTGGGCCTGGGTTCGTCACGGATTTGTGCGCGAAGCGCCCACACCACCACCCCCGCGTACCGCCGTGCCGCGGGGTCTCCCCGCTTCGCGGCCATCCGAAACCACTCAGCCGCCTGGGTGAAATCCTGGGGTACCTTCTCCCCCTCGAGATAGATCATCCCCAGCCCGCAGGCGTAGCGGTTGATGGGATGGCATTCGGTGAGCTCTCCCCAATACTGGATGAGCTGGAAGGTGATGCCTGTCGCCTCGGGTCCAGGCGGGTGAGCATCCCTCATTTCAGCGGCGTCCCTGAAGTTGCGGTAGAACCAGTTGTGGCAGGCATCGACTTCCAGGTGTGGCGGCAAGGGGTGCGTTGACGACGGCAAGGGTTGATGGGCATGGATGGGTTGAGCGATCACCACCACCAGCGCCAGCAGCAGCGCGACGCCTTGGTGGCGATGACAATGGCGGGGGAAAGCAGGCGGGCGTGGTCCCATGGCGTCGTGGCCGCGAAAGTGGCGAGAGGGCGGATATCTCCAGCGTCGTTTCTGACCACGGGCGGGCCCGGAAGTTTGGCTTGTGCAACAGATTTCGCACCATTTTCCCACGGATTGGGTATTATCGAGATCGGGCCTGGGGTTGCTGGAATGTCCGAAGGCGTTTCATCCAGCGTTGCGCTTTATCCGCAAATCCGACATGGTTCTGAAGATTGAATGTTCTGAAGATTGAATGTTCTGAAGATTGAATGTTCCGACGCTTGAATGTTCCGACGATTGAATAAGGCACAGGGAGGCCACCATGACCGCCGACATCATCCTGCTGAAACACCCGGACATCCGCATCGATACCAATCCCAAGATCATCGTCTGCGAGAAGGTTCCGAGCGAATCCACCGAGAGGCAGTTGGCGAGATTCGGGTTTAGTTACTTCCCCGATGTGGGAGCCCATGGCATCTTCGCCACGGTGCCGCCGGGGTGGCGCGAGGAGGAGGTTGTGGAGGCCTACCGGGGGCAGTATCCCTGATAGGGGAGGGGCGCTTCGCGGAAACGGCCGGGTTTCACAAAGTAGAAGTGTCCCGGCCTCGGGCAAGAGAATAATGGGGCGCTTCTGGGTGGAGATTACTCCTCTCCGGGTGGGCCAAGGTAGGCGGTAATCAACGCGCCATGCCTCGCTCCCGGGCTTGACTGGCCAAGCCCGCCAACATTGGGCACCATACCCCCAACGAAAGCAAAACCACCAAGGATTCCCGGTGAACACCGAAAACCACTCCCAAACCGCGGCCTTCATCTGGTCCGTGGCCGACCTGCTGCGCGGCGACTTCAAGCAATCCCAGTATGGTCGCATCATTCTGCCCTTTACCCTGCTGCGGCGCCTGGAGTGCGTGCTGGACCCCACCAGGGCCAAGGTGGTGGCCGCCGCCGGGGAGCACCGCGCCAAGCCCGACGCGGTGCGCGAAAAGTTGCTGCTGCGGGCCGCCAAACAGCCGTTCTTCAACGCCTCCCGGCTCACCCTGGGCACCCTCTCCGACACCCAGACCGCCGACGACCTGATGAGCTATGTGCAGGCCTTCAGCCACGACGCCCGCGAGATCTTCGAGCACTTCGAGTTCGAAAGCTTCGTCCAGCAGTTGAGCGCCAACAATTTGCTATTCCAGGTGGTGCAGCGCTTCGCCAGCTTTGACCTCAGCCCCAAACGCATCAGCAACTTCGGCATGGGCATCATCTTCGAGGAGCTGATCCGCAAGTTCGCCGAAAGCTCCAACGAGACCGCCGGCGAGCACTTCACCCCCCGCGACATCGTCCACCTCACCACCTCGCTGGTGCTCACCGGCCAGGAGCGCAAGCTCAAGCCCAACGGCATCGTCACCGTGTACGACCCCACGGCGGGCACCGGCGGTTTTCTCTCCGAGAGCGACGAGTACATCCAGCAAATCAGCGACAGCGTCACCGTGTCCCTGTTCGGCCAGGAGCTCAACCCCGAGTCCCACGCCATCTGCAAGGCCGACATGCTCATCAAGGGCAAGGATGTGTCGCAAATCAAACTCGGCAATACTCTCTCCGACGACCAACTCGCCGGGGAGCATTTCGACTTCATGCTCGCCAACCCGCCCTTTGGCGTGGAGTGGAAAAAGGTGCAAAAGCAGGTCACCGACGAGCACACCCAGAAGGGCTACAACGGCCGCTTTGGCCCCGGCCTGCCCCGGGTGTCCGATGGCTCCCTGCTGTTCCTGATGCACCTGGTCAGCAAGATGCGGGCGCGGGAAGACAGCGGCGCTCGCATCGGCATCATCCTCAACGGCTCGCCCCTGTTCACCGGCGGCGCCGGCAGCGGCGAGTCCGAGATCCGCCGCTACCTGCTGCAAAACGATCTGGTGGAGGCCATCGTCGCCCTACCCACCGACATGTTCTACAACACCGGCATCGCCACCTATGTGTGGCTTCTCTCCAACCACAAGCCCAAGGCGCGCAAGGGCAGGGTACAACTCATCAACGCCAGCGGCCGCGCCAGCAAGATGCGCAAATCCCTCGGCAGCAAGCGCCAGTTCATCGATAACGCCAATATTGACGAGATTGTGCGCCTGTACGGCGCCTTTGCCGAAACCGACGAGAGCAAGATCTTCCCGGTGGACGCCTTCGGCTACCGCCGCATCACCGTCGAGCGGCCCTTGCGCCTCAACTTTCGCGCCAGCCCCGAGCGGCTGGCCCTGATCGCCGGCGACAAGGCCATGGCGAAGCTGGACGAGGCCGACCGCCAGGCCATCGTCGACGCCTGTGCCAAGCTGGACCCATCCCGCACCTGGACCAACCGCGATGCCTTCACCAGGGAACTCAAGCGCGCCCTCAAGCCCACCGGCCTGAAGTTGGCCGCGCCGCTGTTGAAGGCCTTGCTCAACGCCCTGTCCGAGCGCGATCCCGACGCCGACATTTGCACCGACAAGGACGGCAACCCCGAGCCGGACACCAGCCTGCGGGACAACGAGAATGTGCCCCTGGGGGAATCCATCCACGACTACTTTGCCCGCGAAGTGCTGCCCCATGTCCCCGACGCCTGGATCGACGAGAGCAAGCGTGACCCGCTGGACGGCGAGGTAGGCATCGTCGGCTTCGAGATCCCCTTCAACCGGCACTTCTACAAGTTCGTGCCGCCGCGCCCGCTGGAAGAGATCGATGCCGACCTCAAGGCCTGTACCGACCGCATCAAGAAGATGATCGAGGAGTTGTCGGCGTGATGTC
>JBJHDJ010000251.1:0-4560 GCA_050486485.1 Porticoccaceae bacterium | reverse complement strand
GGGGGGCTCGGTTGTCAGTTATCAGTTATCAGTTATCAGTTATCAGTTATCAGTTGTCAGTTGTCAGTTGTCAGTTGTCAGTTGTCAGTTCGTAGGATGGGTTGAGCGCAGCGATACCCATCAATAGTCTTGAAAATGAACTGGCTGTGATGGGTATCGCTGCGCTCAACCCATCCTACGGAGGCGAAGCTTTCAGCTTGGGCTCCACCACCACCCGGGTCTGGCTCCAGTGGTCGTGCCAGCAGCCGCGGCGGCGGTCGACGAGGCACCACAGGTAGCCGAGTCCGGCGGGCACCAGGGATAGGGGGGCCAGCAGGCAACGCAACCAGCACTGCGCCGGGGTGGGCGGGTGACCGTCGAGGGTTTCCAGCCGCAGTCGCCAGGTTTTCATGCCCAGGGTCTGGCCGCGGCGCTGCCAGCAAAAGACGAAATAACCCGCCAGGCCCAGCCACAGGCCCAGCAGGGTGACGATCTGGGTGAAAGGTCCTGGGGGCGTGTCGAGGTCGGCGCCGCTCAACCAACGCAGCAGCCATACCAGTACCCCGTAGGCGAAGGTGACCCCCAGCAGCAGCAGGCCGTCGTAGACCATGGCCATCAGGCGGCGGGTGAGGCCTGCGGTGGCAGTGGCAAAAGGGGGTGTTATTGGGTCCACAAAGTTTCCAGGAAACGTGACAGCCAAGTTGGTGGGGGACAAATGATATCAAATAGATACAAATGGCATGTACTTCATGGTGATGTTCATCCGGGCACTCCTTTTAAAAACTCTGGAGGAAATGCGCGATACGCGCAATAAAGTGATGGACGCAAAAGGCTGACCAACAATTCAAGAGCGTGTCGTTCGTTATTTTTGTTGACTTTTTTTTAGATTAAGGCTATAGGTTTCAGTCGATGGCTGGGTGCGCGCTTGCTAATGTTTCAAGCTGTGGTCTCCTGGCTGTTTTTCCCTCAATTTCATAGCTGATATGGAGATTACTATGAGAGTTATGTTTCCTTATTTCCTTGTTGCTCTTCTTTCCTGTGTATTGACGCTTGCGGCTCATGGAGTGGAAGCCATAGAGTGTCCTTCTGGCGACATTGATGTTCTGGATTGGCTTACTCTGGATGAAGATCTAAGATCAACATCGCATATGACAGGTACTCATCCACTGTATACGGTCGTATGGGGTGACAAGTATTTCTGGCTCAAGACACCATCAGGGGATACATGGGATATTAACTTGTTCGATAGTTCAATGATTTACGCATGGATTACTGAAAATGAGCATTGGGAGACTCCCTTTGACTATAAAAAAGCGACATACAATAATAACTTGCCAATGGCTCACCGCTGTTCCAGCCCTGGATATCCTGGCACGCAGATTTTTATTTCTAACAGTTCATATACTCCTGCCGAAAATTGTATAGAGCAGGCTCCTAGAGATTTGGGTAATGTAAAATATGAAATTTGGGGGCCCTACACTGCCGGGCAGCCGGGCTTAGAAACCAGTCGCCCTCCTATCGGTGGTGATATCACCGATAGTACAATGGTCTATACGCTGGCTTACCTCTACAATTGTGATGGCAACTATGCAAATTGTCAGGATAAAGAAGAGTACATACTTACTCAACGATATGGACTTGTACGCTGGAATCTGTGGAAATGGCAAAACTCTCAGTGGGAGCTTAATAATCGTTCGACATTCAACCAAATGGCGGTTGGAACCACAGCACCATTTTTTCCATGTTTTTAATGAGTGATGGCAACCCGGATCAGGCCAGTGACGAACCTATATTTCGATCAAGAGTCCGCTGGATGCAATTTTGAAAGTATGCTTCGAAAATGGAAGATCAGTCCAATGCATATGATATTTGGCCAAGCTGGTTACCTTTTATGGCTTTCAAGGGTTTCTGCGGACATCTGTAAATATGCCTTTGGACCTAGAGATTTAAAGAGTAGAGGCCGTTCTTCACCATGCCTTCTCTAAAAAAATTCTTTTCTCGGTTCACGAATGGTCGAACGAAACAGCAGCGAGAATTTCAAAAAGCTGGATTTACGACGACCCCCAAGTACCAGCGATATCTAAGTGGCAAGGAAACAAGTGCTGATGCATTGATGTCCGCTGCCAGAAGCTATGTAATGAATAGAAGCCATGCGGAGAACGCTTGGCTGTATTGCAAGCCGTATGACAGGAGCCCGGGAAATGCGGGCTTTTTTATTGAAATGTACCAAGTAATGAATCTGCTTAAGGCCATGGAGATTCCCTGTCATGGGAGAATCCTGGAAGTAGGGAGCGGCTCGGGCTGGATTACTGAAATTCTCGTCGCCTTGGGGTATGAGGTGCACGGTATTGAGCCCTGTTCCGATATGATCGAGATTGCAAGGCAGCGCGTAACGAAAGCCATTGATCATTGGCAGGTCAAGAATCCCCCACCTTTCGATTTTTTCTGCCAGACGCTCGAAGAGTGTTCATTGTCTAGTGAGCACTACGATGCCATTTTCCTGCATGCCACGCTACACCACATCATCGATGAGCGAGCCGGGTTTTTACAGTGCCAGAGATTGCTAAAACCTGGAGGGGTCATCGGGATCAGTGAATACGCTTGGGAACCGGGCAATCGCGCTTTGGAAAGTGCTCTAGACGAGGAAATGCAAAGGTTTGGCACTTTGGAAAATCCTTTTACCCGCGAATATCTCGACTATCTCTTGGCTGAGTCGGGATTCACAGAGATTCAACGGTATCATTCAATCAATGGCCTAGTTCCTCAGCACCTCGGGGCTAAAAACATCGAATCTATCGCCGATGCGCCCGCCCGGGCAACCAACAATGTGACGGCCAGAAAAAAAGGCGATGCCAAACTGACGACGCGTACCGACAAGGATTACACATACGCCAGCATCCAAGTCCTGACTGTAGAGCTGACGGAGGAAAACACCTGGCTTCAGGTTGATTTGGAACTGAAAAATACTGGTAAATCAGTGTGGTTGCACCAAGGCGCTAGGCATGGATGGGTGTCGATTGCGGTACGGACGGAGCCGCTTGGCGCCAGGGATTATTGTGAACTCGAGCGGAGTTCCCTGCCGAGGGAAGTGTACCCCGGGGAAGCCCTGCGCATCAGGCTTGAGCTTGCTGTCCCCAAGGACTTTCTTCAAAGGGATTGGCATGTCGACCTCGTCAACGAGGAGATGTTCTGGTTCTCCGAGCGTGGGTCGAAAGCTGTGCCATTGAAAGTACACGGCAGCGAATAGGTTCTACTGGGGACATGCTCAACAACGGGGCTGGATAGTTGACTCGGTAGGTGAGGGTGACGGTCGCTTTTGCTCCCTCCCGTAACTGGCCAAAGCCTCCTATTCCCACCATTATCGAGGATGCATCTACAGTGAGTACATTTACCCTCAAACGCGGCCATGCCATGGCGCCGGACCGGCTCAAGGCCGAGATGCAGGCGCTGGCGGATCAGTTGGTGGAGAAATTCGGCGGCAGTTGCCAGTGGCAGGGGGACGAGATCCACTACCATTACAGCGGCGGCCTAAGGGCGCGTGTCGACTGTCAGCCCCAGGAAGTCGTGGTGGAGGTGGAGCTGGGGATGATGATGTCCCTGTTCAGGGGGCGGATCGAAAGCGAAGTGCGGGATTACCTGGAGCGACACATCAACTGAGTGGCTCCTTGCCCTCATCCTCTTCCGCCCCGTCGTCACGGGCCACCAGCTTGCCGAGCACCACGCCCACTTCGAACAGCAGCCACATGGGCAGCGCCAGCAGGGTCTGGGAGATGATGTCGGGCGGCGTCAGCAACATGCCCAGCACAAAACAGCCCACCAGGATATAGGGTCGCTTGCGGCCCAGGGTGTGGGGATCCACCACCCCCATCCAGCTCAGGATCACCACGGCGATGGGAATTTCGAAGGCCACGCCGAACGCGAAGAACAGCTTCAGGACAAAATTCAGGTAGCTGGTGATATCCGTCATCACCGCGATGCTTTCCGGGCCGACGCTGGTGAAGAACCCGAAAATCAGCGGAAACACCACGAAGTACGCAAAGGCAATGCCCAGGTAGAACAGCAGTACGCTGGAGATGAACAGGGGCAACACAAAGCGCTTTTCCCTGTCGTACAGCCCCGGCGCCACGAATGCCCAGACCTGGTACAGCACCACCGGCATGGCCAGGAACAGGGAGACCACCAGCGTCAGCTTGAAGGGGGCGAAAAAGGGCGACGCCACATCGGTGGCGATCATGCTGCTGGTTTCCGGCAGCAGGGCCCGCAACGGCTCGGAGACAATCAGGTAGATGTCGTTGCTGAAGTAGAACAGACAGGCGAAGATCACCGCCACCGAGGCGACGATCTTCAACAGCCTGTCCCGCAGCTCCAGCAAGTGGGCCAGCAGGGGCTGTTCCTTGTCCCGCGGCTCGTCGTCAGTCATGGCGGCCTTCCTTTCTCGCCGGGGCCTCTTCCTGCTGGTCGGTCTGCCCGCTCTGAAGTGTCGCCGCGTCGGTGGCGGGCCGCGTGGCATTCGAAGCTGTCTGTGTGGCTGGCTGCGAAGCGGGATCCGAGGGAGGCTCAGTCGGCGTGTCACCCCGCGGT
>JBJHDJ010000250.1:0-4593 GCA_050486485.1 Porticoccaceae bacterium | reverse complement strand
GATGGGTATCGCTGCGCCCGACCCATCCTACGACGATGTGTAAGAAAAAGGCCCAAAGCAAACCATTGGATGAACCATGGCCATAGATTGGAAACAGTACCAACCCGGGGATTTTTACGACGAGATCATCAGCTCTCCCGGCAACGCCAGGTTGCCGGCGCGGCGGTTGGTGTCCTACCTGCGCTCCCTCGGCGACGAGGAGATCCAGGCGCGCCGCGACAGCGCCGATGTCGCCATCAAGCAGATGGGCGTCACCTTCACGGTGTATTCCGAGGAGGGCAACATCGACCGCTCCTGGCCCTTCGACATCATCCCCCGCACGGTGTCCCGCAAGCAGTGGGAAACCACCGCCGCCGGGCTCGAGCAGCGCCTGCGGGCGCTGAACCTGTTCATCAACGATCTCTACCACGGCCAGAAAATCGTCAAGGATGGCGTGCTGCCCCGTTATATTCTCGAGGACTCGAAAAACTTCCGCCACGAGTGCGTGGGGGTGTCGCCTCGCTTTGGCGTCTGGGCCCATATCTGCGGCACCGATCTGGTGCGCGACCGGGATGGCCGCTTCTATGTGCTGGAGGATAACCTGCGGGTGCCCTCCGGCGTGTCCTACATGCTGGAGAACCGCGCCATCACCAAGCGGGTACTGCCGGATCTGTTCGACACGGAAAAAATCCTGCCCATCGACGATTACCCGTCAAACCTGTTGGAGGCGCTCACCTCCCTGTCTCCCCGTCGGGTTAGCCGTCCTTCCATCGTGGTGTTGACACCCGGCATCTACAACTCCGCCTATTTCGAGCATTCCTTCCTGGCTCAGCAGATGGGCGCCGAACTGGTGGAGGGCAGCGACCTGGTGGTGGGTGAGGATGACTGCGTCTACATGAAAACCGTCGATGGCCTGGAGCGGGTGGATGTGATCTACCGCCGCATCGACGACCTGTTTCTCGACCCGGAGGTGTTCAATCCGGAGTCCGTGCTGGGGGTGCCGGGCCTGATCCGTTCCTGGAAGCGTGGCAATGTCGCCCTCGCCAACGCGCCCGGGGCCGGGGTCGCCGACGACAAGGTGGTGTACGCATTCGTTCCCAAAATCATCAAGTACTACCTCGACGAGGATCCCTTGATTCCCAATGTGGAAACCTATCTGTGCGTCAACGACAAGGAGCGGGAGTTTGTGCTGGCCAATCTCGACAAGCTGGTGGTCAAGCCCGCCAACGAGTCCGGTGGCGCCGGCATGCTGGTGGGACCGCACTCCACGAAGAAGGAGCGGACGCTGTTCGCCGATCTGATTCGCGCCAATCCACGCAATTATATTGCCCAGCCAACTCTCGGCCTGTCCACGGTGCCCACCCTGGTGGACGGCGGCGCCCTGGAGCCCCGTCATGTGGATCTGCGGCCGTTCATCATTCAGGCCAACAAGACCTGGGTGACCACCGGAGGCCTGACCCGGGTGGCCATGAAGCGGGGATCCCTGGTGGTCAATTCCTCCCAGGGGGGTGGCAGCAAGGACACCTGGATCGTCGACACGGGGGGCAATAAATGATGTTGTCGCGAGTCGCTGAACGGCTGTACTGGATGAGCCGCTACCTGGAGCGGGTGGAAAACACCGTGCGCCTGATGGGGGTCTACACCAACCTGTTGCTGGACATGCCCTCCGGGGTCAATATCGGCTGGTACAACCTGGTGACCCTCAACAACGCCGAGAGCTGGTTCGAGAACCGCTACAAGGTCAAGGACGAGCGCAATGTGATGCGCTTTCTGCTGTCGGATCCTGACTACCCCGGTTCGGTGATGTATTCCCTCGGCAGGGTTCGTGAGAACATGCGCACCACCCGGGATGTGGTGCCCTCGGAGTCCTGGGAATACATCAACGAACTGAATCTCTTCGTGCAGGACAATATCACCATGGGGGTGAATCGCGGCCAGCGTCACGCCTTCATCGCCGAGGTGATCAAGTCCTGCCAGCAGTTCCTGGGTTTGTTCGTGGGCACCATGAGCGAGGGGCAGCCCCGCGCCTTCCTGCGCCTCGGGCGCAACCTGGAGCGCGCCGACATGACCACCCGCATTCTCGATGCCGGTATCAATGTGGTGCTGGAAAACGACGGCAATGTGCTGCCCACCACGGAATCCATCATCTGGGTGAATGTGCTGCAATCCCTCAGCGCCTATCTGCCCTACACCAAGCAGCAGCGCCGCTCGGTGCGAGGCAACCGGGTGGCCAGATACCTGTTGGAGGATCCGGACCTGCCCCGCACCATCCGCTACTGCTGTGAAATCCTGCGGGGTGAATGCGCGCGCCTGCCCCGCAACGAGGCGGTGCTGGCCAATCTCGACAGGATACTGGCCAGTCGCTATCCCCCACTGGCCGACGACGAGGCGGAACTGGACGAAGGGTTCAGCGACTACCTCAACCAGTTACAGTTGCAGATCGCCGACCTCCACCACCTGATCGCCGAAGCCTGGTTTACCCTGGACTGAAGCGATGCAATTCATCCGCTGCCTGGAATCCATGGCATGACTATTCGCGTTGCCCTGCACCACAAGACCCGCTACGAGTACGACCGTCCCGTGGCCGTATCTCCCCATGTGTTGCGCCTGCGGCCAGCCCCACATTCCCGCACCCCGATCCACAGCTACAGCCTGCGGGTGGAGCCGCAAGACCACTTCATCAACTGGCAGCAGGACCCTTTCGGCAACTACCAGGCGCGTCTGGTGTTCCCCGAAAAGACCCGGGTGCTGTCCTTCGAGGTGGAAGTGATCGCCGACATGACGGTGTACAACCCCTTTGATTTTTTCGTCGAGGACTACGCCACCGACTACCCCTTTCGCTACGACGACCAGTTGCGCAAGGAGCTGACCCCCTACCTGGAAAAAACCGCCGGCGGCCCACTGTTCGACGCCTGGTTGGCTTCCGTCGCCGGCGAACGGCTGCCCATCATCGATTTTCTGGTGATGCTCAACCAGCGTCTGGAGCGGGAAATCGAATACTGCCTGCGCTTCGAGCCCGGCGTGCAGACCCTCGAGGAGACCCTGGCCCTCAAGCGCGGCTCCTGCCGTGACAGCGGCTGGCTGCTGGTACAGATCCTGCGCCACCTGGGCCTTGCCGCGCGGTTCGCTTCCGGCTATCTGGTGCAGCTCACTTCCGATGTCAAATCCCTGGACGGGCCCTCGGGCCCCGAGCAGGATTTCACCGATCTCCATGCCTGGTGCGAGGTGTATATCCCCGGCGCCGGGTGGGTCGGCCTGGACCCCACCTCGGGACTGTTTGCCAGCGAGGGGCACATTCCCCTGGCCTGTACCCCGGACCCGATCTCCGCCGCGCCCATCACCGGCGCCACCGACAAATGCGAAGTGACTTTCACCTACGCCAACGAGGTGACCCGTATCCACGAGGATCCCCGGGTCACCAAACCCTATTCGGATGATCAGTGGCAGTGCATCGACGCACTGGGGGAGGCGGTGGACGCCGAGCTGCAGGAAGGCGATGTGCGGCTCACCATGGGCGGGGAGCCAACTTTTGTGTCCATCGACGACATGGATTCCGCGCAGTGGAACACAGAAGCCCTTGGCGACCACAAGCTGAAACTGGCCAAGGATCTGCTGCTGCGTTTGCGGGACCGTTTCGCTCCCCAGGGATTGCTGCACTACGGCCAGGGCAAATGGTATCCCGGAGAGCAGATACCCCGCTGGGCGCTGGGCTGCTTCTGGCGAAGCGATGGTCTGCCCCTGTGGCATGAACCCGGCCTGCTGGCGCGCATCGACAAGGATTACGGGTTCGGTCTCGACGAAGCGACAAGGTTGATGGAGACCCTCGCCGACCTGCTGGGGGTGGGCCGGGAATTCATTCATCCGGCCTATGAAGACAGCCTGTACTACCTGTGGCGCGAGCGCAGCCTGCCCGCCGGCATCGATCCCCTCAAGGCCAATCTCAAGGACGGCCTGGAGCGCAGGCGCCTGGCGCGGGTGCTCAGCCAGGGTCTGGATGTGCCCACCGGCCTTGCCCTGCCACTGGGTTGGGATTACGGCGGCCAGGACCGCGTCGAGGGTTGGTACAGCACCCCGTGGCGTACCCGGGCGGGCCAGGTGGTGCTGATTCCCGGCGACTCACCCCTGGGGTTGCGCCTGCCGCTGGATTCACTGGACATTCCCGAAGGGGAGGGGCTGGATCCGCCCCGCGATCCCTTCGCCCCCCGGGAGCCGCTGCCGGCCACGGCCGGGGAGGGCGCCGTGACCGCGTTCTCCTTTGCCTGGGGCCAGGTGATCGGCCAGGCGCCGGGGGATTACCGCGTCGGCGATGATCCCGAACAGCGGGACGCACCCGATGGGTCCGAAGACAAAGCGGATGAACCCGGGCGCCACCGGGTGCTGCGCACCGCCCTGTGCATCGAGCCCCGGCAGGGGCGGATCCATGTCTTTTTGCCGCCCCTCGAGCACCTGGAGCACTATGTCAATCTGGTGAATCTGATCGAGCACGCCGCCCGGGCCCTGGACCTGCCGGTGGTGATCGAGGGTTATGAGCCGCCCCGGGACAGTCGCCTGCAAAAATTGCTGGTCACGCCGGACCCGGGCGTCATCGAGGTGAATATCCATCCCGCTGGAAGC
>JBJHDJ010000249.1:0-4595 GCA_050486485.1 Porticoccaceae bacterium | reverse complement strand
CACCGGCGCCCAGAAGAACTTGATGGAATAGAGAATGCCTATCCAGGAGAAAAAACCGATGGCCGCCACTTCCACCCCGTCGCTGCGCAGCCAGGCGGACAGGGTGGAAAACACCAGCAGAAACGGCAGCCCGGCGGAAAACCCCAGAAACAGCATGGCCAGCACCGGGGCCTGGGTATAGACGGCAATCGCCTCGCGCCAGGTGCGGCGCACGGTCATGGAAGTGGCCATCAAGATGTCTCTAGCAAGAATGAGCCCGGCCCACTGGCGGGGGACAAGCGCGGGCCAGCAACGGAGCAGATAGAAAAGCCCACGGCGGTTCGGGCTCGGCCCTGAAACCCCCGGAACCCCATGGGACCGTGGCTTGGGGCGACCATCATATGAAAAGCGTCAACAGGGCCACCAGGCCCAGGGCCAGTATCAGGGCGCGGCGGAACAGCGCCGCCACGGCGTCCACTTCCTCGGCCCCCTGCTGGGGTGACAGGGCGGGGTCCGCCACCAGCGCCCCCCGTACCTGAGCCGCCAGCACCTCGGCGGTATCGCTTTCCGCCGCGAAAAAGGTCTTCCGCCAGGCGCCGCTGGCGGCGGCAAAATTGCCCACCAGGGCCAGCAGGGCCCCCAGCAACCGCACCGGAATCCAGTCCAGCAGCCACGGCAAGCGGCGGCGATGGCTGGCATCGTTTTCACTGGCGGCGAGGCTGGCGAGTCGGTACAGCAGGGCTCCGGGGGCGCCGAGGACGACAAACCAGAAAATCACCGGGAAATAGCGCTCGAAGTAGTGGTAACTCACCGCCGACAGGGCGCGGTCGTGCAAATCAGGCCAGTCGTCGGATTGACTGGCGCTGTGGCCGGCATCGAGACTCGCCGCCTCGTGCCAGGCCCCCTGCACATCCCCCCGCGCCAGCTCATCCCGGTAGTGGCCGATACTGATGTCCACCTCTCCGCGGCCGAAGCTATAAAGCAGCACCACCAGGCTGATCGCCAACCAGGGCAGGCCAAAAAGCCAGCCGCCCACCAACCACAGGACAACGGCCAGGCCCACCACCGGCCCCAGCACCAGCAAGGCGGTCAGCAACCAGGGCTGGCCAGTCACGCCGTCGCGGCTCGCCAACCAGCCGCCCCAGCGGGCGAACCATTGATCCCGCTGAAGCGCGGACTGGGCCCCCAGAAACTCGGCGGCCAACACCGCCACCAGCAAAATCAGAAAACTCACGCCCCTACCCCAACCTGCTGTCGCGAAGCCGCCAGCTTAGGGCCTGTTCAAGGTAATTGGAATATCGCCGCGCAGGTGAAGCGTCAAAGGGCGTCAAAGGGCGTCAAAGGGGACCGTCAAAGGGGACACGTCAAAGGGGACAGACCTCATTTAGTAGACCTCATTTAGTACCAAATGAGGTCTGTCCCATTTACCCGAAATGAGGTCTGTCCCCTTTACCCGTGTCCCCTTTACCGCCCTTTACCCTGGAAATGAGGTCTGTCCCCTTTACCCCATAGTACCAAATGAGGTCTGTCCCCTTTACCAAAGCCGCCAGCTTAGGGCCTGTTCAAGGTAATTGGAATATGCCGGGGAACCAGCGATTGGCTCAGCCTGCCTCCACCAGCAAGCGCCGATAGCGGGACCAGTCGAAGGCCTCTCCGGGGTCCGTCTTGCGGCCTGGCGCAATGTCGCTGTGGCCACGGATGCGCTCAGGGGTGATGGCGGGGTATGCCCTGATCAGCGCCCGGGTGACAGCGGCCAGCACCCGGTACTGGGCGTCGCCGTAGGGTTCGCTGTCCGTCCCCTCCAGCTCGATGCCGATGGAAAAGTCGTTGCAGCGCTCGCGGCCCTCGAAACTGGAAGCACCCGCATGCCAGGCACGGTCGAGAAAGGATACGAACTGGGTGACGACCCCCAGGCGGTCGATCAGCAGGTGGGCGGAAACCCGCAGGCCGGCGATCTCGCGGAAGTAGGGATGGGCGTCGACATCGAGGCGATTGGTGAAGAAGTCGACGATCTCGCCGCCGCCAAAACACCCTGGCGGCAGACTGATGTTGTGGATCACCAGCAGGCTGGGAAGTTCGCCGCCGGGCCGCTGATCCGCGTTCGGTGAAGGGCGGCGCACCGCGCCCGCCAGCCAACCCCCATCGACAGTCCAGCCCGGGGAGTGATCAGGCACGACCCGCCTGGCCGCGCAGCTCGCTCTGCACTTCGTCGATTACCTGGTGATAGGCCTGATCAAACAGGTGGGAGTTGTCCAGCACGATCACCTTGCCTTCCTGCATCTTCACCGCCATGCGATGGCGATGTTCCTCGGCCACCTTGATGCCGCGGCGATTGGTGAACACCAGCCTGGAAGAGGCCTTGATGCTGCCCGCCAGTTTGCAGCGCAGCACCTTGTCGGCCTCGCGAAACTCCACCCAGGAACCGCGCCGCAGGGCATCGACGAAGGCCAGGGTCTCGGGGTCGAGATCCTGGGGTACATCCTCCTGCTGGAGCCGTTGCCCGGGCAGATCCACCGACAGGGCGTCCGGCGAGGCATGGTCGTCGTCGACAGGGCCGTCAGCGCCCAGGCTTTCCAGGAAGCTGGCGAACCCGGCCAGGTAATGGCCCATGTCCACCGGGTCGTAACCGATGTGGTCCAGCTCCGCCTGGATGGCGGCGACCAGCTCGGCCCGTTCCCCCGCCGCCAGGGCGCGGCGGGCGGAGGCGACCACCAGCACACGGTCCAGCAGCCCCAGCACCTGCCGCCACTCGGCGCTGTGCTGACCGTGCCGCAGGCAGGCCAGGAACAGCACCCGGCTCCAGGCTTTTTCACAGAACGACACCAGAAAGCCGGGCCAGCGACGACCGACGAGGCGATCGCTGAGCACCTGCAAGACCTGCTCGTGGGCAAGGGCCATTCTCGCCTGGGAATCCGCCTCTTGCAGCACCCGCTCCTCCCTGAGACCGATGGTGCGCTTGTCCCGCTCGATGACATCGATCAGGTCGGTGAGCAACTGGCTGATCTGCCGCAGGGTCACATCGAAACCGTTGAGTCTGTCGACGATATCATCCACCTTGCGCCGCAGGGGATCGGCGCCACTCTCCTCGGTCCCGAGAATACTGTTGACACGGAACAACTCATTGAGCAGTCGACGGCCCGGATGGTTGCTGCGTTCGAGGAACAGCGGATCCTTGAGGGCCAGCCAGGCGGCGGGCAACTCGAGATTGAGCAACAGGTCGGATTCGTGCTTGTGGTAAACGGCCTGGGCAAGGCGGGCAAAGGTGCGATCCAGCACGTCGAGCAGGCTGCGATCCATGCTGCGCAGCGCCTCGGGGCCCTGATTGTGGCCGGCGAGGATGGTGTTCAGGGCTCCCTTGAGCCCCTGTTGAGCAAGGCTATCGAGCGCCGCCTGACGACCTTCTCCCTGTAGCCAGGCACTGAACAGGGCGGCCAACTGGTCGGCATCCAGGGAGGCCGACCGCCCCGCCTCGGCATTGCGCTCCGCGGACTCGTGGGCCGCGGACTGTTCCCAACCTTGGCGATAGAGATCCGCCAGAACATCCCGGGTATGGTTGGCAACCTCCGGACCGGAACGGGACTCACGCCAGACGCCGCCACCCGAACCGCCCATGGGCGAACCGCCGGCGCCCGGCATGGCCCCTCCGTGGAGAGCTCCTCCGTGGAGAGCTCCGCCGTGGAGAGCTCCACCATTGGTGGCTCCCCCAGGGGAGGCTCCTGCTTGGGAAGCTTCCTCCAGGGAGGCTCCACCCTGGACAGCTCCACTCTGGACAGCTCCACCTTGTGGGGCGCCTCCCGGAAAAGCGCCGCCCTGGGCAACCCCACCATGGGAGGCGCCCGTCGGGGCAGCCCCGCCCTGGGGAACGCCATCAATGGCTTCGTGCCTGGGTGCAAATCCGCTTGACGAGGGTGCCCCGGCCACACCAGCGCCACCACCGCCTGGGGTGCCTGGGGCAGGTCCGCCCTTGGTGGACGCGGCTGCTTCCGGCGTATGGTCGAATACCGCATCGTCGGGATCGCTGGCTGCCGGGGTTTTCTTGCGAATCTGGTGCCGGCGCTTCTCAAGGTCCGGCAGTATTCCCTCCTCCCGCAGGTGCTCATTACAGGCCTGCACCAGCACGGGCCAGTCCTTGAGCACCGTGGTTTCGAAGATGCTATAGAACGCAAGCTTGGGATCGAAGTCCAGGGAAAGTCTTGCTACCTGTCGGGAGAACGCCTCGCACAGGAATTCGGGCACCAAGGGATTGTCGTGCTCGGAAAGAGGCCGCCCCACCAGGTGCCCCAGGCGGCTGGACAGCAGCTCCATGACCTGGCCGCTGCGCTCCACCACCTTCGACACCATGTTGTCGAGGGTGATCATCTCCTCCAGCATTTCGTTTTCAACCAATTGCAGGGAGAGATCTTCCTCGCTGCCCATGGCATTGCTGGTGACCCGCCCCAACTCACGAAAGTTGTAATCCACCGCCATCAGCAGGGCATCGCCAACCGCCTCGCGCTCCTTGCGCAACAGTTTGTAGGCGTCGAAGAAATGAACCTGCTCCCGTTGGGAACGGGCGCTGCCGGCCGTATCCAGAAACTGCTCGATGGCCGTGGAGAACAGGGTGTCGAGGCGCTCGG
>JBJHDJ010000248.1:0-4621 GCA_050486485.1 Porticoccaceae bacterium | reverse complement strand
GTCTCGCCGACGGTGCCTGGGAGCGGCGCCGAGCCGCTGTCCACCGTGCGACCGGTGACATAGACGGTGGCGCCCTGTTCCGCCAGGGCCAGGGCGATGCCCTTGCCCATGCCGCGGCTGGCGCCGGTGACCACGGCGATTTTTCCCTTGAGCGTGCCCATGTCATTAGTCCTCGGATTGGTATAGTGTCAGGCCATGTTCTCTCTCATTTGTTCCTGCCGGGCGATAGGAAGTTGCCTGACGCCTACCATGATAATCTGTCATTGAGTCTTGATGGGGCAGTGGGTGACCGCTTGGCCATGGGCCCCTCACCGCTGGGTAATAGGCTGGGTGGTGCTCACAAAACCAGAGGCTACTCTCAATGAATAGAGGTGCCCATAAGTCAGTAAATTGGGCGATACGGCCTCTCAGCGCTATCGCTAATGGAGCCAACAAAGAGGTTGATTGACAGCCGATTGGTCTTGATGGTTCACCTGATCATCCTATCGCGAGAACGCACGCACTTGCAGAACGGCCGTATAAAACAGCTTTTGCGCGACATGCCGTGTGCGTTGTGTTTCGATGGCGTTACGCATGGAATCACGCACCGGGCTATCTTGGCGTCAGACGTCAGACGTCAGACCGAGTTCCCTTCATGTATACCCTATATCCGACTTCTATGTAATTAGAGGTGCCCCAGAGTGATTATCAGTCCATGCCGGAGCAAAGGGAGAGGAAAAAAAGCCCACCGCGGTGAAGCGGCGGGCTTGGTTTCGGGAGCCAGCCGTGGCTCCCCAGGAGCATCCTCGGTGGTGGGCCGTTCAGTGGACCATGGCGGCCAATCGTCCCGAGATGATGTCCGTGGCTTCCTTGATGATGCGCTGCAACAATTCATCGCAGGTGGGAATATCGCGGATCAGCCCCTGCACCTGGCCGGCCCAGATCAGGCCGGCGTCCAGGTTGCCGGTTTCCAGGGCGACGCGGCCGTCGGCGCCCTTCACCAGGTGGGAGACATCCTTGAACTCGGCCTGGGGATTCTTGAGGATCTCCACCACCTGGTCCGACACACTGTTCTTGCCGACCCGGCCGGTGTTGCGCAGGGAACGGAAAATCAGATTGGTGGCGCGCTCGTCGTTGTCCACCAGGAATTGCTTGATACGCTGGTGAATGGGTGCCTCCACGGTGGCGCAGAAACGGGTGCCCATGTTGATGCCGTCGGCGCCGAGGGCCAGCGCGGCCACCAGGCCGCGGCCATCGCCAAAGCCACCGGAGGCCAGCATGGGAATCGTCACTTGGTCGGCGGCGGCGGGAATCAGCACCAGGCCGGGGATGTCGTCCTCGCCGGGGTGACCGGCGCACTCGAAGCCGTCGATGGAGATGACATCCACCCCCATGCGCTCGGCGGACATGGCGTGGCGCACCGCGGTGCACTTGTGCAGCACGATGATGCCGTTGGCCTTGAAGTCCTCCACATGCTCCTTGGGATTATGGCCGGCGGTTTCGACGATCTTGATGCCGCTGTCGATAATGGCCTTGCGGTACTCGGCATAGGGGGGCGGGCTCACCGATGGCAGGATGGTCAGATTGACGCCAAACGGTTTGTCGGTCATGGCGCGGCAGCGGTCGATTTCCTTGCGCAGGTCGTCCGGTGTCGGCTGGGTGAGGGCGGTGAGAATACCGAGACCACCGGCATTGGAGACCGCCGCGGCCAGTTCGGCGCGGCCGACCCACATCATGCCGCCCTGTACGATGGGGTATTCGATACCCAGAAGTTCCGTGATGCGTGTTTTCAGTTTCATGGGAAGTTGAGTTCTCCGGTAGCGGGTGGTACAGCCGGCGGTCAGCGCGGCGGCATTCTGATGGCGCCGTCGAGACGGATGGTCTCGCCGTTCAGCATGGGGTTGGCAATGATGCCCTGGGCCAGCAGGGCGTATTCCGAAGGCTGTCCGAGGCGGCTTGGGAAGGGTACCTGCTGGCCGAGAGAGTCCTGAACGGCCTGGGGCATGCCGGCCATCATCGGCGTCATGAAGATGCCCGGGGCTATGGTCACCACGCGAATGCCGTACTGGGCGAGATCCCGGGCGATGGGCAGGGTCATGCCGGCCACGCCGCCCTTGGAGGCGGCATAGGCGGCCTGGCCGATCTGGCCATCGAAGGCGGCGACGCTGGCGGTGTTGATGATCACGCCGCGCTCCTCGCCCACCGGTTCGGCCTGGGCCAGCCGGGCGGCGAAATGGGTGATGACGGTGAAGGTGCCGATCAGGTTGATCTCGATGGTCTTGCGGAACTGGCCAAGGGGGTGAGGGGCGAACTCCTTGCCCACGGTCTTGGCGCCGGTGGCGATGCCGGCGCAGTTGACCAGCACCCGGGCCACGCCGTGGGCCTGCTCGGCGGCGGCGACGGCCTCGCGCACATTGTCCTCGTCGGTGACATCCACCTTGATGAAGGCGCCGCCGATTTTTTCCGCCTGCGCCTTGCCGGTTTCCTCGTTCATGTCAAAGAGGGTGACCCTGGCGCCCTGGCTGGCGAGCATTTCCGCCGTGGCGGCGCCGAGACCAGAGGCTCCGCCGGTGACAATGGCTGCTATGCCGTCAATATTCATTGCTGGTTCCTGCCTTTGTTGAAGATTGATTCAAGCCCTGGTGATTGTTCACACCAGCTCTATCGCCATGGCCGTGGCCTCGCCGCCACCCAGGCAGATGCCCGCCACGCCGCGCTTGAGTGCGCGGTTCTCCAGCGCGCCGAGGAGGGTGCAGAGGATGCGGGCACCGGAGGCGCCGATGGGGTGGCCGAGGGCGCAGGCGCCGCCGTTGACATTGAGCTTGTCGTGGGGAATGGACAGATCCTTCATGGCCACCATGGCCACCACGGCAAAGGCCTCGTTCACCTCGAACAGGTCCACATCCGCCACCGACCAGCCGACGGCGGCCATGACTTTTTTCATGGCGGGCCCCGGCGCGGTGGTGAAATAACCGGGTTCGTGGGCGTGACAGCCGGTGGCCAGCACCCGGGCGCGGATGGTCATGCCCAGTTTTTCGGCGACGCTGGCACGGGTCAGCACCAGGGCGGCGGCGCCATCGGAAATGGAGGAAGAGTTGGCGGGGGTGACGGTGCCGTCCTTGACGAAGGCCGGTTTCAGGCTGGGGATCTTGTCGATATTGGCCTTGCCGGGCTGCTCGTCGAAGGTCACCGACACGGGACCCTTGCGGGTCTTCACTTCGACGGGCACCACTTCGGCGTCAAAGGCGCCGCTGGTGATGGCGTGCTGGGCGCGGGTCAGGCTGGCGATGGCGAAGGCGTCCTGGTCCTCGCGGGTAAAGCCGTACTCCTTGACGATGCGCTCGGCGTAGATGCCCATGGCGGTGCCCTCCTCGTAGGCGTCCTCCAGGCCATCGAGGAACATGGAGTCCTTGACGACATCGTGACCGAGGCGGGCGCCAGCGCGGTGCTTGGCCAGCAGGTAGGGGGCGTTGGACATGGACTCCATGCCGCCGGCGACGATGACATCGGCGGTGCCCGCCGCCAGGGCCTCGCAGGCCATGATCACCGCCTGCATGCCGGAGCCGCACATCTTGTTGACGGTGGTGGCCTGCACGGAGCGGGGCAGGCCGGCGGCGATAGCCGCCTGGCGGGCCGGCGCCTGGCCCAGACCGGCCGGCAACACGCAACCCATGTAGATACGGTCGACGGTATCACCGGACACCCCGGCCCGTTCCACGGCGGCCTTCACCGCGGCGGCGCCCAGGTCGGTGGATTTTACCGTGGCGAAGTCGCCCTGCAGGCCGCCCATGGGGGTGCGGGCATAGGAGGCGATGACGATGGGATCGGATGACATGGTGACTCCTGATGAATCGATGAGTTACAGGGAGCGCGCGATAACCATGCGCTGGATATCGGAGGTGCCTTCATAGATCTGGCAGACGCGCACATCGCGGTAGATCTTGGCCAGACCGAATTCTTCCAGGTAGCCGTAGCCCCCCAGGGTCTGGATGGCGGCAGAGCATACCGCCTCGGCGGTTTCCGAGGCAACCAGCTTGGCCATGGAGGCCTCCTTGAGGCAGGGAGCGCCAGTGTCCTTGATGCTGGCGGCGTGCAGCACCAGTTGGCGGGCCGCCTCCAGGCGCGAGGCCATGTCGGCGAGGCGGAAGCCCACCGCCTGGTGCTCGATGATGGGTTTGCCCATGGACACCCGCTCGCGGGCGTAGGCGACGGCGATGTCCATGGCCCCCTGGGCCATGCCGATGGCCTGGGCGGCGATGCCGATGCGGCCCACCTCCAGGTTGGACAGGGCGATGCTGTAACCGCGGCCCTCGTCGCCGAGGCGCAGCTCCGGTTCGATCAGCAGATCCTCGAAGCGCAGGCCGCAGGTGTCGGAGGCGCCCTGGCCCAGCTTGTGTTCCACCTTGTCGACAAAGTAGCCGGGGCGGTCGGTGGGCACCAGGAAGCCGGTGATGCCCTTCTTGCCCGCGTCGGGGTCGGTGACGGCGAAGACGATGGCGAGGCCGGCGATCTTGCCGGAGGTGATGAACTGCTTGCTGCCGTTGAGCAGGTAGCCCCCTTCCACCGGGGTGGCGCGGGCGCGGATGGCGGCGGCGTCGGAGCCGGCGTCCGCCTCGGTGAGGGCGAAGGCGCCGATCATGCG
>JBJHDJ010000247.1:0-4630 GCA_050486485.1 Porticoccaceae bacterium | reverse complement strand
GACCGCTCTTTCGCAATGACAGACAAGCAGAACCCTTGCATTCTCACTCAACCCAAGCATAAGAAATCGATCTTCCTCGCTTGAGTTTTCGGGATCAAAAAACTGGATAGCGTGCTCGTCATAAAAGTCGGACTGCGCTTCCTCAAAGGACACACCGTGCTTCCTGAGATTTGCCTTGGCTTTGGCGGTATTCCATTCAAATTTTATCATGAATACATTGTATGTACATAAGGATGCAAGTCAAGGGGCGGTGGGTTGATGACGCGGCAATGAATTATCCCCCCTGCAGAAGTTCATGACGGTTGCCGCCTATAAAATATGACGCTATCCGGCTTCGACTCTCACCGGAATCCCCGACATCCGCGGCATGGCCTGCAGGGGTTCGCAGTCCCGGGACAGGCTGATGAGAGGTGAGATGGATGCTCCCCGCTCCAGGTAGTCCACGGCTTCCCCAGGGTCGCCGCCGAAGCCGTGGGTCATGCTTACCACCCCTGGCTTGAGGGTGCCGTCCGCCCGCACCACGGCGGGAACCCGGCCGTTGTCGGACACCACCGCGACCGCGTCGCCCTCCCGCAGACCCCGCCGTGACAGGTCAAGGGGATTCATGCACAGGGGGTTGTAGGGGGTGCGCGCCCGGGCCGTGGGGAAGTCGTGGTAGCTGGTATTGCTCACCTCGCGGATGCGCCGGGAGATCATCCGCAGATCAAAGTCGCCACCGTTGCCGACCTTCTCGGCAACCGGGGTGCTGGCGGTGAAGGCGCGCAGTTCTTCCGCCACATCATCGGGCATCACCGCGAAGCGGCCGCCGCTGTCGCTGGCCGCCGCGACGATCTTGGCGGGCAGGTCGTAGATGCGCCCCCCCACCGAGGTGCGCTTCAGCTCCTCGAAGGGGATGCTGCTGTTGCGGGCCATGATGGCCAGGAAGTCGTCGTCGCTGGGCGCCTGCTCCATGTCCAGGTCGACGCCCATGAAGTTGAGGGTAACCCCCAGCCGTTTGGCCAGGGCCCAGGCGATGTAGCCCTCGTCGCACAGCTCCGAATCCGGCGGATCCGGCACCAGGGGGGCGGCGTACTGGGTGTAGGGAATGGAGAGGTTGGTCATCTCCAGTCCGAAGGGAATGTCGGCGTGCTCGAACAGGATTCTGGGGGGCAGCACGAAGTCCGCCATGCGGCTGGTGGCGGTGTGGAAGGGCTCGATGGCCACCAGCAGGTCCAGGGCCTTGAAGGCCTTCACCACCACATCGGTGTCCGGCATGGCCTTGACCGGATTGGCCCCGGAGATCAACAGGCCACGGATGCGCCCCGGGCCCGGTTCGAGAATGTCCTCCGCCAGGGTGGGGGTCGCCGACTCCCCCATCAGGCGCACCGCGCCCCGCACCCGGGATCTGGGCATGGACTCGAAGGTCCGGGCAGGGCCCTGTACCTCGGCGCGGGGCACGGGGCGGTCCACCAGCACGCCGGGATTGGGCAGCGCCTCTCCCTCCCGCAGAAACCTGCCGCAGATGACGCCAATGCATTCGTAGAGGTGCTCGGCGAGATTGGGGAAGGGCGACATGTTCACCCCGGTGCCGGTGCCGACACTGCCGCGCCGGGACTGGCGGGCGAACAGGTCCGCCGCCGCCACCAGATCCTCGGCCGCGATACCGGCCCGCGCCGCCACTGTTTCCGGCGTGAAGGGGGCCACCAGATCCCGCAGGCGGTCGAGACCCCGCACATGGCGCTCGCAGAATGCCTTGTCCTCCCAGCCGTTGGCGAGGATGACATGGATCAGTCCGGCGGCCACGGCGGCATCCTCCCCGGGATAAATCTGCAGGTGGATATCGGCGAAGCGCGCCATCTCGCATTCGCGGGGGTCGATGACGATGATTTTCGTGCCCCGGGCGCGGGCCTTCTTGAGGGCCTTGGCGGGATTCTGCGCCGGGGTGTGCCAACTGTACACGGACACCAGGGGGTTGCTGCCGGCGAACAGCCAGACATCGGAGTCCTCGAAGGGCTGCTTGCCGGCGCCCCAGGTGCCGAGGCGGTCCATGGTCACCCACTTGGCGGACTGGTCGATGGTCATGGTGGAGTATTTCTGGCCGCCCACCGCCTCCGCCAGGCCGGGAAAGGAGAAGATGGCGATATTGGAGCCGAAGGTGCCGGTGCCTCGGAAAAAGGCCAGTGACTGGGCGCCTTCCTCGTCGATGATGGCGCGCATTTTGTTCGCGATTTCGTCCAGGGCCTGATCCAGGCCGATGGGCACCTGGGTGTCGCCAACCCGCTTCAGGGGGCGCAGGATGCGCCGCGGGCCGTACAGGGCCGCGGGTATGTCGAGGCCCTTGACGCAGGCGTAGCCCTGGGTGGCGGGGTTGTCGTGATCCCCGCGCACCTCCACCACGCGGTCATGGTCGTCGATGGCGACATTGACTCCGCAGAAACCAAAACACAGGCGACAGTAGGATTTTTCGACTCTCATGGGCGGCTCCAGTGATGTGCGGGGTCTGCCTGGCACGCGCGGTTGCCACTGTCAGTCGATCCCCAGTTTTTGCAGTTTGTAGCGCAGTTGGCGAAAGGTCATGCCCAGCCGGGCGGCGCTGGCGGTGCGGTTCCAGCGGTTTTCCTCCAGGGTGCGCTGAATGATTTCCCGCTCGATATCCGCCAGATACTGCTCCAGTGGTACACCAGCGCCGGCGACATAATTGGCGGCCGGCGGCAAGACATCCTTCACCCCGCCATGCTGGGGACCGGTGGAGCCGCGCAGATTGAGATCGTCGGCGGTGATTGTCCCGTCACTGCACAGGGTGAAAGCGCGCTCCAGTATATTTTCCAGTTCCCGCACATTGCCGGGAAAGGGGTACTCGCTCAGCAGCCTGATGGCATCGTCCGCCAGGCGCGGCGCCGGTTGGCCCGACTCGGCGGCGAAACGGTCGATGAACAGTGTGGCCAGGGTGGGAATATCCTCGCGGCGTTCCCGCAGTGCCGGTACCGGGATCTCGATGACATTGATGCGGTAGAACAGGTCGTCGCGAAAATGGCCGGCCTGTACTTCGTGCCGGAGATTCTTGTGGGTGGCGCTGAGGATGCGCACATCGATGGGTTTTTCCTCGGAGGCACCGATGGGCCGCACGGACTTTTCCTGAATGCACCTGAGCAGTTTCACCTGCATGGCCAGGGGAAGATCCGCCACTTCGTCGAGGAACAGGGTGCCGCCCTCCGCCGCCTGGAACAACCCCTGCTTGTCGTGAATGGCGCCGGTGAAGCTGCCCTTGCGGTGGCCGAAGAATTCGCTCTCCATCAGTTCGGCGGGAATGGCGCCGCAGTTCACCGGGATGAAGGGGCCATTGGCCCTGGGGCCCAGGTAGTGAATGGCGCGGGCCACCAGTTCCTTGCCGGTGCCGGACTCGCCGCTGATGAAGATGGGGGCCTGGCTGCGGGCCACCCGTCCGATCTGCTCCCGCAATTGGGCCATTACCGGCGAATTGCCGGTGAGCCCGGTCTCGCCGTTGGGCATCGCCTGCTCCTGGCGCAGTTGCAGGGCGGTTTGCACCATGGCTCGCAGCCGGGCCAGTTCCACGGGCTTGGAGACGAAGTCGAAGGCGCCTCGCTTGAGGCATTCCACCGCCAAATCGGTGTTGCCGTGGGCCGTGATCATGGCCACCGGCATGGTGGGAAAGTGGGACTGGATGTGATCCACCAGTTCGAGGCCGCTGCCGTCCGGCATGCGCATGTCCGTCAGGCAGAAGTCGAATCTGTCGCTGGCCAGCAGGGACAGGGCTTCCCCCAGGTTCGCCGCCTCCCTGACGCCCAGCCCCATTTGGCTCAGGGTCATGTGCAGCAGCTCGCGGATATCCGCTTCATCGTCGACGATCAGTGCCTGTGATTTGCCCATGGTTTCGGTCGTTTCTTTATGGTCCGCGGCGCTCACGCCGTCAGGTTTGCCCGGTGGGCAGTATACGCGGCTCAAAAGCCCTCAGCTCATTAACAAGAGCCCTCAGCCCATCAGTAGGAGCCCTCAGCCCAAAATCAGGAGCCCTCAGCCCATCAGCAGGAGCCTTCAGCCCATCAGCAAAGCCCCCAGGAAGACGGTGCTGAGTCCCAGGTAGATGGTCACGCCGCTGATATCCGTGATGGTGGTCAGCACCGGGCCGGTCATCATCGCCGGATCATAGCCCATGCGCTTGATCAGAAAGGGTATGGTACCCCCCACGGCCCCGGCAATCACCACATTGGCTCCCAGCGCCAGGGCGGCCACCGCCGCCAGCACCAGGTTTTGCTGCAAGAGCATCACGATGGCGCCGAACAGCAGTCCCAGCGCCAGGCCGTTGACCACGCCGATGGCGATTTCCTTGCGCAGGGCGCGCCACACATCCCGCACCCGCGCCTCTCCCAGGGCCATGCTGCGAATCGACACGGACAGGGCCTGGATGCCCACATTGCCCCCCATGTCGGTGATCATGGGCAGGAAGGCCGCCAGGATGGCCACCTGTTCGATGGTGGCCTCGAAGCCGGTGATGATCCATACCGCTCCCAGGTTGAGAAACACATTGGCCGCCATCCACGGCAGGCGCATTTTCACCGCCCGCCGGGGCGAGGTGAAAAAGGATTCGTCGGCGACGCCGCCGACGCCGAGAAAACTGCCGGCAATTTCACTG
>JBJHDJ010000246.1:0-4642 GCA_050486485.1 Porticoccaceae bacterium | reverse complement strand
GCAAGATGGAGGGGGGGATGATCTGTCCCAGGGTGCCGGTGGCGCAGATGGTGCCGGTGGCCAGGGACGGGCTGTAGCCCTGGCGCAACATGCTGGGCAGGGACATCAGCCCCATGGTCACCACCGTGGCGCCGACGATGCCGGTGCTGGCCGCCAGCAGCATCCCCACCAGCACCACGGAAATGCCCAGGCCGCCCCGCAGGGTGCCGCACAGGCGGCTCATGTTGGCCAGCAGATCCTCCGCCAGCCGCGACTTCTCCAGCATCACCCCCATGAACACGAACAGCGGCACGGCGATCAGGGTGGTGTTGATCATGGTGCCGTACAGGCGGTTGGGCAGGGCGTGGAGGAAGGCCATGTCGAAGTGGCCGCTGATCAGTCCCCCGGCGGCGAATGCCAGGGCCACGCCGCTGAGGGAAAAGGCCACCGGATAACCCAGCAACAGCAACAGGCACACGGTGGCGAACATGAACAGCGGAATGAACTCCGCCATCACAGGGGTTCCTGCTTGATGGCGCTGGTGCCGCCGCCGAGCCCCAGGGCGAACAACAGGTTGCGGAGGATTTCGGCGATGCCCTGCACCAACAGGGTGGCGGGCATCACCAGCAGCAGGGTCTTGAGCAGATACACCCAGGGCAGGCCGGCGCCCTCGGCGGAGCGCTCGCGGATCGCCCAACTGTTCATCACATAGTCCCAGGACATCCAGAAGATCAGCGCGCACAGGGGCACCAGAAACAGCAGCCCGCCGGCCAAGTCGATCCAGGCGCGGGTCCTGGGGGCGGCCTTGCGGTAGAACACATCCACCCGCACATGGCCGCCCTGGCGCAGGGTCCAGCCCATGCCCAGCATGAACAGGGTGGCGTGCAGGTAGATCATCGATTCCTGCAGGGCGATGGAGCCGGTGGAAAAGCCATAGCGCATCACCACCACGGTGCAGGTGACGGCGATCAGCGCCAGGGTCAGCCAGGGGATCACGCGGCCGGTGACGGCGGTGAATCCGTCAAGCAGTCTGAGCAGACTGTGCAGGGCGCGCTGGAGCAGGGGCATGGCGAATGACGGCCTGGGTTATTGGTGGGCATTATATCGATCCGGGGCGAAGCTGAGAAAGGCGTCGACCGGGGCCATGATGTCACGGTACTGTCACAACCCATGCCTAACATGCCCAGCAGCAGGGAACGGTCCCTGCCCAACCTCGATCAAAACCGGGAGCCAACCATGAAACTCAAGCAATTTTTCGCCGCGGTGACCATCGCCGCCGCCAGTACCATCGGCATCGCCGATGTCGACCCCAACCTGCCCAGCTACCAGCGCGCCAGCGGTGTCTCCGGCAACCTGTCCTCCATCGGTTCCGACACCCTGAACAACCTGATGACCCTGTGGGCCGAGGAGTTCAACAAGTTCTACCCCAATGTGAATGTCCAGATCCAGGGCGCCGGTTCCTCCACCGCTCCCCCGGCCATCACCGAGGGCACCGCCAACCTGGCCCCCATGAGCCGCGCCATGCGCGACACCGAGGTTCAGACTTTCGAGCAGCGTCACGGCTACGCCCCCTACGCCCTGCCGGTGGCCGTCGACATGGTGGCCGTGTATGTCAACAAGGACAACCCCATCGAGGGACTCTCCATTCCCCAGGTTGACGCCATCTTCTCTGCCACCCGCCGTTGCGGCCTCGGGGAAGATATCACCCGCTGGGGTCAGACCGGCCTGACGGGCGCCTGGGCCAACCGCGATTTCGCCCTCTATAGCCGCAACGCCGTGTCCGGCACCTACGGCTTCTTCAAGGATCTTGCCCTGTGTGGCGGTGACTTCAAGTCCAGCATCAATGAGCAGCCCGGTTCCTCCTCCGTGGTGCAGGGCGTGACCGAGTCCATCAATGGCATCGGTTACTCCGGTATCGGCTATCGCACCTCCGGTGTGCGCGTGGTGCCCCTGGCCGCCGAGCACGGCGGTGAGTTCTTCGACGCCACTGCCGAGAATGCCGCCACTGGCGACTATCCCCTGGCCCGCTACCTCTATGTCTACATCAACAAGAACCCCAATCAGGACCTCGATCCCCTGATGCGCGAGTTCGTCAAGATGCTGTACACCCAGGAAGGTCAAGGCGTGGTGGTGCGCGACGGTTTCGTGCCGGTGCCCAAGTCGGTTGCCGACAAGGTACTCGGCGACCTGAACATCCAATAAGCAACACCCCCGGGACCAGGGACGGTCTGCTACTTTAAAGAGGCCCTCGGGCCTCTTTTTGTTGAGGCAGGGGCGTTGACGAGCCTTCTGTAACAAAACTGTCACAGACTCCCATTAGCCTGTGACGGCACCCGCTGGCCTGACCTGAGCACTTCCCCATGACCGATACCACCTCTTCCGTGGCAGCACGCGATACCCGCGGCTACCTGATGCCGGACGCCGAGGCACGCGGCCGCCTGCGCAAGCGTCGCCGCCTGAAGGACAATGCCTCCCGCTGGGGCATCAGCGCGGCGGGCTATGGCGTGGTGTTCGCCCTGGCGTTGATTTTCGTCTACCTGTTCTACGAGGTCGCACCCATTCTGCGGGGCGCCGCCGTCACCCCGCAGACCAGCTTTGTCGCGCCCGTGGCCGGGGTTGGCACCCAGGCGCTGGTGATTGAACGCTACGAGGAGCTGGGGTTGCAGTACACCGACGACGGCTTCGCCACCTTCTTCGAGTTGGATACCGCCAGGGTGCGCGACCAGATCCCCTTGCCGCTGCCCCTCGGATCATCCGTCACCAGCTTTGCCGCCACGGAGCCCGGCACCCGGGTGACCGCCCACGGCCTCGACAACGGCCAGGTGCTGGTGGTGCGGCATGCCTACGATCTCACCTTTCCCGGTGACCAGCGACTGATCACTCCCAAGCTGGATTATCCGATGGGCCGCGAGCCCATCACCCTCGACGAGGCTGGACAACCCATCAAGTTACTGGCCGTCGAGCAGCGGACGCGGGGCCGGGCCGGCACCTATATCGCGGGACTGACCGCCGACAACCGCCTGTTGCTGGCCAGTCTGAGCACCCGCGCCAACCTGCTGACCGGAGAGTCGACGGTGACCAGGGAGGTACACCAACTGCCCGCCGTTCCCGGAACCCCGCTCAAGATGCTGGTGGACAAAACCCTGCGCAGCCTGTACGTGGCGGATACCCAGGGCCGCGTCCACTACTACGATGTCAGCAACCCCGCCTCCGCCCGCCTGGTGGAATCGGTGGATGTGGGCAGTCCCATTACCGCCATGGAATTCCTGGTTGGCACGGTGTCGTTGATTGTGGGTACCGAATCCGGCGAGCTCAGCCAATGGTTCCTGGTGCGGGATGAACACAACCAGTACTCCCTGGCACGGGTACGGGATTTCAGGAGCCACGGCGCCGCCATCACCACCATTTCCCCCGAGTACAACCGCAAGGGGTTCCTGGTGGGGGACGCCAAGGGGCAGCTGGGTATCCACTACGGTACCTCGGCACGCACCCTGTACCTGGACGCCTTCACCGATCATGCCATTGAGCATGTCACGGTCTCGCCCCTCAATGGCCGCCTGATGGTGCTGGACGGCCAGGGCAGGATGCATGTCGCGGAGTTGTGGAATGCCCATCCCCAGTTGTCGTTTGCCGCCCTGTGGAACAAGGTGTGGTACGAGGGCCGTGCCGACCCCGAATATATCTGGCAGTCCTCGTCCGCCACCGACGAGTTCGAGTCCAAGTTCAGCCTCGTGCCCCTGTCGGTGGGCACCCTCAAGGCGGCTTTCTACGCCATGCTGTTCGCCATGCCCCTGGCCATCATGGGGGCCATCTACACGGCCTATTTCATGACCCCCAAGCTGCGCGGCGTGGTCAAGCCCAGTATCGAGATCATGGAGGCCCTGCCCACGGTGATCCTCGGTTTTCTCGCCGGCCTGTGGCTGGCGCCCTTCACCGAAAACCACCTGCCGGCCATTTTCAGCATCCTGCTGCTGCTGCCGGTGATGATGCTGGTGTTCGCCTACATCTGGACGCGGGTGGTACCCACCGGACTGCGCAAGTTGGTGCCCGACGGCTGGGAGGCCGCCCTGTTGGTGCCGGTGATCATTGCCTTTGTCTGGCTGTCGGTGTTCCTCAGCCCCTTTGTGGAAATCTGGTTCTTCGGTGGCAGCATGCGCCAGTGGTTTACCGACATCGGCATCACCTACGATCAACGCAACGCCCTGATCGTCGGTATCGCCATGGGCTTCGCGGTGATTCCCACCATCTTCTCCATTGCCGAGGATGCGGTGTTCACCGTGCCCAAACACCTGACCCAGGGCTCCCTGGCCCTCGGCGCCACCCGCTGGCAGACCGTGGTGGGCGTGGTGCTGCCCACCGCCAGCCCCGGCATTTTCTCCGCCGTGATGATGGGATTCGGCCGTGCCGTGGGGGAGACCATGATCGTGTTGATGGCCACCGGCAACAGCCCGGTGGTGAATTTCAATATCTTCGAGGGCATGCGCACCCTGTCCGCCAATATCGCCGTGGAATTGCCGGAAACTGCCGTGGGTTCGTCCCACTTCCGTGTGCTGTTCCTGGCGGCCCTGGTGCTGCTGGCCCTCACCTTCGTGGTCAACACCCTGGCGGAGATCATCCGCCAGCGGCTGCGCGCCCGCTACAGCAACCTGTAACTCCATAGGGG
>JBJHDJ010000245.1:0-4643 GCA_050486485.1 Porticoccaceae bacterium | reverse complement strand
AAACTGGTGGACCACGGCGTGGCCGGTAATGTGGTGTTCGCCCAGGCGGATGCGCAGTACCTGCCCTTTCCGGATAACACATTCGACTGCATCACCATCGCCTTCGGCCTGCGCAATGTCACCGACAAGGATCTGGCCCTGGCCTCCATGCTGCGGGTGCTCAAGCCCGGCGGACGCCTGCTGGTGCTGGAATTCTCCAAGCCGGTGGCGCAACCCCTGGAAAAACTGTACGACTTCTACTCCTTTCGGGTATTGCCGCTGATGGGACGGGCGGTGGCCAACGACGCCGACAGCTACCGCTACCTGGCGGAATCCATCCGCATGCACCCCGACCAGGAGTCCCTGAAAGGGATGATGGCGGCGGCGGGCTTCGCCAACTGCGAGTACCACAACCTTACCGGCGGCATCGTCGCCCTCCACAAGGGCGTCAAGCCTTGATCGCCGACCTGGCCCTGGATCGCGCCGCGGCCCTGGTCAACCGCGCCCTCGACCACGACCCCGCCAGCCGCGCCGCCCTCGCCCGCCTGGCGGGGCGCGCCCTGGCCATCCAGTGCACCCTGCCGACCCTCGACCTGGCCATCTCCACGGACGGCGACGGCAATGTGTCCCTCAGCCGGGGAGCGATTGAGGGCGCGGAAACCTGCCTCCGGGGCAGCGCCCTGTCCCTGGCGCGCCTCGCCACGGATCGTCGCCCCGGCGCCACCCTGGCGGGATCCGGTGTCACCCTGACCGGCAACCAGGAACTCCCGCGGGAGCTGCAAGCCATACTCGGTGAACTGGATATCGACTGGGAAGCCGCCCTGGCCGGGCTGCTGGGGGATGTGCCGGCGCACCTGATCGCCGAGAGCGTCCGGGCCGGTATCGGCTGGCAGCGCCAGGCCCGGGAGCGGATTTTCTCCGGGGGTGGCGAATACCTGCGGGAGGAGGCCCGCGCCGTGCTGGGGCGGGACGAAATGGCGCCCTGGGAACAACAGGTGAGGGAAGTGGCGGAAGCCACCGATCGCTTGGCGGCCAAGCTGGCCCGTCTCCAGCGGCGACTGGCAAGCGGGGTGCCCTGATGTCCAGAACCTCCCGGCTGCTCACCATTCTGCGGGTGGCCGTCCGCCACCGCCTCGACACCTTTCTGGTGGAGGGCGCGGCGCGAGGCCCGCGCCTGCCCCTGGCCGCCCGATTGCTGGCCAGGATCGCGGGCTGGCTGCCCGCCCCCGCCGCGCCCCGCGGGGAGCGGTTGCGCCTGGCCCTGGAGGAACTGGGCCCCATCTTCATCAAGTTCGGCCAGTTGCTGTCCACCCGCCCCGACCTGATCCCGGCGGATATCTGCGCCGATCTGGACCGCCTTCAGGACCGGGTACCGCCCTTCCCCTCCGAACAGTTCATCGCCATCGTCGAAGAGGCCCTGGGGGGCAGGGTCGCCGACCTGTTCGACCGCTTCGACAGTGAACCCATCGCCTCCGCGTCCGTGGCCCAGGTGCACGGCGCGCGTCTCAAGGACGGTCGCGAAGTGGTGGTGAAGGCGATCCGCCCCGGCATCCGCCAGGTGATCGGCCAGGACATCGACCTGATGTTCAGCCTGGCTCGCTGGGTGGAGCGCAACATTCCCGAGGGCCGCCGCCTGCACCCGGTGGAGATCGTCGAGGACTACAAGCACACCATCTTCGATGAACTGAACCTGCAGCGGGAGGCCGCCAACACCTCCCTGTTGCGCCGCAATTTCCTCGACTCACCCCTGCTCTATGTGCCGGAGGTCCACTGGCCCCTCACCAACGAGAAGGTGATGGTGTGCGAACGCATCAGCGCCGCGCCGGTGACCGACATGGACTATCTGGTCACTGGCGGCACCGATCTGAAGGTGCTGGCGGAGCGCGGGGTGGAGATCTTCTTCACCCAGGTGTTCGAGCACAACTTCTTCCACGCCGACATGCACCCCGGCAATATCTTCGTGGATGCCAGCGACCCGGCCCAACCCCGCTATCTGGCGGTGGACTGCGCCATCGTCGGCTCCCTCACCGACGAGGACCGCTACTACCTGGCCCGCAACCTGGTGGCCATCTTCCGCCGCGATTACCGCCAGGTGGCGGAGCTGCATGTGCTGTCCGGCTGGGTGCCGGAAGACACCCCGGTCAACGATTTCGAGGCGGCCATCCGCACCGTGTGCGAGCCCATCTTCGAACGCCCCCTCAAGGACATCTCCTTCGGCCAGATGCTGGTCAATCTGTTCCGCACCGCGCAGCGTTTTGACATGGAGGTGCAACCCTCCCTGGTGCTGCTGCAGAAAACCCTGCTCAATGTCGAAGGCCTGGGTCGTCAACTCTACCCGGACCTGGACCTGTGGACCACGGCCCACCCCTTTCTGGAAAACTGGCTCAAGCAGCGCTTCCACCCCCAGACCCTGTTGGCGCGCCTCAAGCGCCACGGGCCTGAGTGGCTGGAGCAGTTTCCGGAGCTGCCGCAACTGGTATACCAAACCCTGGAGCTGTCCCGCCAGCGGGGTCGCCGCGCCGAAATTCGGACGGTTGCCGAGCCCCGACCCCGCGGCCGCGCCCGACTGTTCACCGCCAGCGCCCTGATGGGCATCGGCGCCGGCTCCGCCTTTCCCCAGTGGAGCGACTCCCTGGCCAGCCTGCCCGCCCCCAGTCTTTTGCTATTCGCCGCCGGTGCCTTACTATTGCTGTTTCGCTGAAACCGGCAAAAAAGGGCATAATGCCACCATGAGCGACCCGATCACCGATCAAGTACTGTGGGACAGCAACGGGCTGGTGCCCGCCATTGCCCAGGACGCCGCCAGCGGCCGCATCCTGATGGTGGCGTGGATGAACCACGAGGCCCTGTCCCTGACCGCCAGCAGCGGCCATGCCGTGTACTGGTCCCGCTCCCGGGGCCGGCTGTGGCACAAGGGGGAAGAGTCCGGCCACCAGCAACTGATCAAGGACATCCGCCTCGACTGCGACGGCGATGTGATCCTGCTCAGCGTCGAGCAACGGGGCGGGATCGCCTGCCACACCGGCCGGGAATCCTGCTTTTTCCGCACTCTTCGTGACGGCCAATGGGAAACCGTGGACCCGGTCCTGAAGGACCCCGAGAGCATCTACCGGTGAGCGACATCCTACGCCAGCTCACCGCCATCCTCGAGGCGCGGCGCCAGGCCGACCCACAGTCATCCTATGTGGCCAGCCTGCACGCCAAGGGGCTCAACAAGATCCTGGAAAAGGTGGGCGAAGAAGCCGTGGAGACCATCCTCGCCGCCCGCGACGCCGCCGACAGCGGCGACACCAGCCCGCTGATCGGCGAGACCGCCGATCTGTGGTTCCACAGCCTGGTGATGCTCTCCCATCTGGGGGAGAACGCCGACGCGGTGCTGGCGGAATTGCAGCGCCGTTTCAACATTTCCGGCCTCGACGAGAAGGCCGGCCGCACACCGACATAAGAGGACTTCACCATGGGTTTGGGTGGTATCAGTATCTGGCAACTTTTGATCATTCTCGCCATCGTCATCATGATCTTCGGCACCAAGCGCCTCAAGGGCATTGGCGGCGACCTGGGCAACGCCATCAAGAGCTTTCGCAAGGCCGTGAACGAGGATGAACAAAAGGACGACAAGGAGGCGGACAGTAGCGAAGCCCAGCGCCTCGACCAGGAAAAAACCGCCGACAGTGGCGACATCAAGGCGGAAAAAACCGAAACCCACCAGCCCTGAGTGGGCGACCCCTTGATTCGCCGCCGCTCCGGGCCGATGTGCCGCGTCCGCCATGTTTGATATCGGGTTTTTTGAACTGCTGTTGATCGCCACCGTTGGCTTGCTGGTGATCGGTCCGGCGCGCCTGCCGGAAACCATCCGCGCCGTGGGATTGTGGGTGGGCCGCGCCAAGCGCGCCCTCAACCGCGCCTACAAGGAGTTGGACCGGGAACTGGGTCTCGACGATGTGCGCCGCCAGCTCCACAACGAGGAGGTGATGCGCAACCTGGAGGAACATAAACGACGGCTGGAGGCGGAGATTCTCGGCAAATCCGCGGAGAAGGAATCAGACGACGCCCAACAGCAACTCGCCAGCTCCGAGGGCGGCGACGGGCAACCGCGGGGTGACACGCCGACTGAGCCTCCCTCGGATCCCGCTTCGCAGCCAGCCACACAGACAGCTTCGAATGCCACGCGGCCCGCCACCGACGCGGCGACAGTTCAGAGCGGACAGGCCGACCAGCAGGAAGAGGCCCCGGCGAGAAAGGACGGCCGCCATGAGTGACGACGAGCCGCGGGACAAGGAACAGCCCCTGCTGGCCCACCTGCTGGAGCTGCGGGACCGGCTGTTGAAGATCGTCGCCTCGGTGGCGGTGATCTTCGCCTGCCTGTTCTACTTCAGCAACGACATCTACCTGATCGTCTCCGAACCATTGCGAGCCCTGCTGCCGGAAACCAGCAGCATGATCGCCACCGATGTGGCGTCGCCGTTTTTCGCCCCCTTCAAGCTGACATTGGTGGTCTCCCTGTTCCTGGCCATGCCGGTGGTGCTGTACCAGGTCTGGGCGTTCGTGGCGCCAGGGCTCTACAACAGGGAAAAGCGTTTTGTGTTGCCCCTGTTCATCTCCAGCGTAATGCTGTTCTACCTGGGCATTGCCTTTGCGTACTTCGTGGTGTTTCCGCTGATTTT
>JBJHDJ010000244.1:0-4649 GCA_050486485.1 Porticoccaceae bacterium | reverse complement strand
CATGGGCCGGTCGCCGCGGGTCTCCGGCAGCACAGGATTGAAGGCCAGCAACCGCAACAGGACCATTTCGAATCCGGAGCGGGGGTCGGCGGCATGGGGCAGGTCGCGGCGCCCCAATAGGGTGATCTGGTAGAACAACTGCACCGCCTCGCGATCCAACCGCGCCGCCAGGTGTAGCACCCGCTGGTGATCGGCGTGACTGTGATCGAGGGCATCCGGGGCGGTCTGGGCTATGGCGATGCGATGCCAGAAGGACAGCATCTCTCCCAGGGCCTCGTCGTAGTCCGGCCCGTGATCCGCCAACTGCCGCGCCACCGCCAGGGTGGCTTCAGCGTCTCCAAGGGCCACCGACTCACAAAGCTCCACAACCTCGGCACGGTCGATGGTGCCCAGCATGGCGTTCACCTCCGCCTGGGTCACCTGACCGCCACCGTGGGCGATGGCCTGGTCGGTGAGGCTCAGGGCGTCGCGCATGCTGCCGTCGGCGGCGCGCCCCAGCGCCCACAGGGCCTCTTCCTCGAAGGGCACCTTTTCCTCGCCCAGCACGAACCTCAGGTGGGAGACGATGCGCTCTGGCCCCAGGTTCTTGAGATTAAATTGCAGACAGCGGGACAGCACGGTCACCGGCAGCTTCTGCGGATCGGTGGTGGCCAGCAGGAACTTCACATGGGGGGGCGGCTCCTCGAGAGTCTTGAGCAGCGCGTTGAAACTGTGGTTGGAGAGCATGTGCACCTCGTCGATCAGGTACACCTTGTAGCGGCCGGTGGTGGGCAGGTACTGAACATTGTCCAGCAGATCACGGGTGTCCTCCACCTTGGTGCGGGACGCCGCGTCCACTTCGAGGAGATCCACGAAGCGCCCCTCGGCGATGGCCTTGCAGGCGCCGCATTCACCGCAGGGCGTGGAACTGATGCCCTGCTCGCAATTCAGGCACTTGGCGATGATCCGCGCCAGGGTGGTCTTGCCCACTCCCCGTGTTCCCGTGAACAGATAGGCGTGGTGCAGGCGGCCATTGTCGAGGCCGTTCACCAGAGCCTTGAGCACATGCTCCTGTCCCACCATCTCGTCGAAGGTGCGGGGGCGCCATTTGCGGGCGAGAACCTGGTAGCTCATCGGTCACCTGGCTGGGGAATGAACGGGGGATTATACGGAGGTGGGGCGGGGTGTTGCACGCGCCTTGGTGTTTGATTTTTGTATTGGTCTGGGGGTCTGATGTCTAGTGTCTCAAGTCTGATGTCTGATGTCTGATGTCTGATGTCTGATGTCTGACGTCTGACGTCTGACGCCAAGAAGTCTGGCGGGTGCCTGGGGAGCTGTGTACTGTCAGGACTAGTAGCAAAGAGGGTCGAGCAGGTTACCACCACACTCAGCTACCGGGCTTTAGCGTCGGACGTCCAGCGTCAGACGTCAGACGAAAAAATGGAGATGGCCCTCACCAGCCACACCCCGGCACATGATGTCACTGCTACCGTTGCTCCCTTCCGGGCCTGGCGGGGTTTACAGTTGATCATTGCGGGGGGACCAATGAGGGCCACCATTGAGGGGCGGCATTATGGTGAGTTTGCCGGGGGGATGCAACAACGAGCCTTTTCCAACGAGACATGAGCCTGAAGGGTTTGCGTGATTCCAACGAGAGATGAGCCTGTAGCAAGGTAGGATGGGTTGAGCGCAGCGATACCCATCGTTGCCATGGCTTGATGGATATCTCCACACGCAACCCATCCCACTCACCCAGTTGGCGTCCGGCACCAGCACAACAGGGCTCAATTACCGGGGCCAGGCTGTGAAAAAGGTTTCCGGCTCCAGCACCGGCGCTGCCCGGGGGGTTACTTTCGGAGTGCCCAGGTAAAGAAAACCCACCACGGTCTCCCTGTCGCCAACCCCCAACCCCTGGCGCACCACGGGGTGACTGGCCAGGTCGCCGGTGCGCCAGATGGCGCCGAAACCGAGAGCGAAGCTGGCGTTGAGCATGTTCTGCACGGCCGCGCCGGTGGACAGCAGTTGCTCCACCTCCGGCACCTTGGGATCCTCCACGCAACTGGCGATGGCGACGATCAGCATGGGGGCGCGAGTCGGCAGGGCGCGAGCGCGAGCCTCCACTTCCGCGGCAAGATCCACATTGTCATGGCGCCGGGCCAGCACAAACAGCTCCCCGAGCCTAGCCAGCCCCTCCCCCTGTATCACCAGAAAGCGCCAAGGACGCAACTGGTGGTGATCCGCGGCCCTCAAGGCGGCGCGCTGAATGAGCGCCAACGGTTCCCCCTGCGGCGCTGGCGCCTGCAACTGGGCGCAGGAAACACGATTGACGAGCACTTCGAGTGCGGACATAGCTTGCAAAATCATTCCCCTGATCTCAATGGGCACTGAATTAAGCCACTTTACGGCAGTAGGGCGGTGTCCCGGGGGCACGCCGCTCCTGCCACTTGGGGATGATTGTACTGGCGACCGGATTGCGATGCACGGCGCGTGACTCCCCGTTGTCGCCGCCTCTACCGGAACCGTACCCCGACATGCGAGGGGCGCGCCGAGGGCATCTTCCCGGTCGGCAGGTGAACCCGTGGCGACCGGCGTCGGCCATTTTCCCCATCCACACGCTGGGCCACCTATAATGTCGGCCTGTAAACAAGGAGTCTCGCCATGCAATCACGCGCAAGCATTGGAGTGGTCGCCCTGCTGTTGGCCGCCGCCCTGCTGATGCCGCCCCCGGCGGCCGCCCTGGCTCTGGTGGAGGGCCTTTACGGGCGCGCCGCCATCGGCCACGACAAGACCCAGGGAACCCGCTTCCGTGATCGGGATTGCGCCAGCCAGAACCCCCCCGCCCTGTTCGGCTGCCAACAGGGCGTTGACGGCCGCGCCATCGGCGGTCGCGGGGATTTTGGCCGCGGCACCAGTGTTGAACTGGCAATGGGGTATCGCCACAACCCCTGGCTGCGGGGCGAAGTCGCCGTCGCCCGGCAGACCGGCCTGGGGTTTGACGGCTCCGCCAATTTTCTCGGGGTGGCCGGCATCCAGCCAGTGGCCGGCAATGCCCGAAGCACCCAGGTGATGGTGCTCGGCCTTGTCGATCTGCCGCCGCTGCCCCTTGCCCTGCCCTTCTCGCTGCAACCCTTCGTCGGGGCGGGGCTCGGCGCCAGCCGCAACAGCACCAGCACCCTCACCTATGGTTTTCCCGGCCTCGGCGAGGGCGCCGCCACCCTGGTGCCGGGAACCAACACCCGCGACATCGCCTGGCAACTGCGAACCGGTCTCGGCGCGAATCTCACTGAACGGCTGGCGATGGAGCTGGTACTGGTGTACAGCGACCTGGGGAGTATTGAAACCGGACGCGGGGAGGCCACCATACGCCGCCAGTCCGGCGATCGACTGCTGACCATAGACAGCACCGAAGCGACCCTGCGCAGTCGCGGCTGGCGGCTCGGGTTGCGTTACCACTTCTGAGGCTACTGGTCTAAGGCTACTGGCGGGCAGTGCGCCCCGGCAAGACCGTCGGAACATCGCTGCTCCGGCTGGGGTTGATATCCAGCCCGCCGCGACGGGTATAGCGGGCGTGCACCTCGAGCCACCGAGGAGCGCAGCGCGCCATTAGGTCGCAATAGATGCGCTCCACGCAGTGTTCGTGAAAATCCTGGTGCTGGCGAAAGGAAACGATATAGCGTAGCAATCCCTCGCGGTCGATGGCGCGGCCGCGATATCGCACCACCACCGTGGCCCAGTCCGGCTGCCCGGTCACCGGGCAGTTGGTCTTCAGCAGATGGCTGTAGAGGGTTTCCTCCACCTCCTGCTCCAGGGTTTGCAGCAACGCCGGGGCAGGGTCGAAGTGCCGGCAATCCGTGTCGATCTCGTCCAGGCACTCCCCCTGTGGCTGCCAAAACCCCGTTTTCGCGTATTCTTCCGGTGAAAACAGCTCCACCGCCAGCGGCGCGCCAAAGGCCTCGCCGAGATCCCGCGCCAGCAGCGCCAGCAGCGCCTGCCGGGAGGGAATGCGCTCCTGGTTGAGGGAGTTGAGGTAGAGCTTGAAGGATTTCGACTCGACGATATTGGGTGAATCGCAGGACACCCGGAACTCGGCGATGGCCACGCAGGGACGGCCACGGGCATTGAGCCAGGACAGTTCGTAGGCCGTCCACAGATCGACACCGCGAAAACCCACGGGGCCGAGGCTCGCCCGCCCCTCGGCGCGGGGAATGGCCACCAACAGGCCCGGATCATAGCGCTCGGGATACTCGGTGGCGGCTCCCAGGCGCGGCCTGCCGACCATCAGCTGCGCAACCCCTTGCTGGTGCGCAACAGGTACATGGAATAAGTCCACAGCACCACGATAAACCCGACGATGATGGTCATGCCGAAGCGGGTGTCGATATCGGAAACGCCCAGCACCCCGTAACGGAAGGCGTTGACCATGTAAAGGATGGGGTTGAGATGGGATACCTGCCCCCAAAAACCCGGCAGCATGCTGATGGAGTAGAACACCCCGCCAAGGTAGGTGAGCGGCGTCAGCACAAAGGTGGGAATGATGGAGATATCGTCAAAGGACTTGGCGAACACCGCGTTGATGAAGCCCGCCAGGGAGAACAGCACCGAGGTGAGAAAAACCACGGCGCAGGTGATGAACACATGTTCCACCTGCAGGCGGGTGAAGAACAGGGACA
>JBJHDJ010000243.1:0-4702 GCA_050486485.1 Porticoccaceae bacterium | reverse complement strand
TTGAAGGAGGTGCCGGGCAACTTCAAGGGGCCGAAAAAAGTGAAGGCATCCGGCAAGCCGGCGGGCAAAAAAAAGAGGAAGGACGACAGCAAAAAATCCACCGGCAAGCCGAAAAAAACCACCAGACCCGCCAACACACCCACCGTCAGCGCCGACGGCATGGCCCCCCTCAAGCGGCCAACCAGAACGGATCGGTAGGATGGGTTGAGCGCAGCGATACCCTCGCACCACATGACCTCACAGGGCGTGATGGTGGGTATCGCTGCGCTCAACCCACCCTACGGGGTGGGGTTGGCGCGGGAGATCATGTTGCCGCGCCACTCGAAGTCGATGGGCCACAGCTTCTGGGCGCTGCTGTCATAGCCTTGCCACAGCTCGCGGTAGGTCCTGTTCACCTCCGGGTGCGTCTCGTCCCCGGCGATATCCGCCAGGGGCAGCAACACGAAGGCGTTTTCCAGAATTTCCTCGCGGGGCAACCTCACCCCGTCGATGTCCCCCACCCGGTGGTTGTAGGTAAGAATATCGATATCCAGGGTTCGGGAGCTGAAGCGCGGCCCGTCGCGGCGCCGGCCGTTGTCATTCTCGATCCGATGCAACAGGCTCGACAGACTCGCCACCGGCATGTCGGTGTCGATACCCGCCACCAGATTGTAGAAATTATCGCCGCCAAAGCCGATGGCCTCGCTCTCGTACACCGGCGACAGAATCAGGTCGCCAAAGTGCTCCGCCAGGGCATCCAGGCAGGCAAGGATATGGCGGCGCTGGTCGATATTGCTGCCGATGCTGAGGTACACCCGTGCCATCAGGGTTGCTCGCTGCGTGGGCGGCGCCGACCCCGTTCGATGATCAGCCCCACATCGTAGGAACCGCGCAGGGCGCCGGGCTTGCTGAGCCGCAGCCGCAGCCAGGGCACATCAAACTCGTCCATGACGATGCGGGCCACCTCCTCCGCCATGCGCTCCACCAACAGAAACTGGCTGGCCTCGATGAAAGCGATCAGCCGCTTGGCCACCGCCTTGTAGTTGAGGGCATGCTGGATGTCGTCGGTTTCGGCGGCGCGACGGATGTCGGCGGCCATCTCCAGGTCGAGGCTCACCGTCTGGCGCACCTCCCGCTCCCAATCGAAGATGCCAATGATGGTGTCCACCCGCAGGTCGCGGATATAGACGATGTCCGTTGCGGGCTGGTCTGTCATTGTGTCTGTACCGCCTCCAGGGTATCCATGGGCCAGCGCGGCACCGCGCGTATGGCCAGGTCGTCCCGCTGCCCCGCCAGCAGTCGCTGGCAGCCGGCGTAGGCGATCATGGCGCCGTTGTCGGTGCAGAACTCGTTGCGGGCATGGAACACCCCGGCGCCCAGTTTTTCAAGAGCCGCTGAAAGACGCTGGCGCAACAGCCGGTTGGCGGATACACCGCCGGCCATCACCAGGGTTTTCAGGCCGGTGTGCTCCAGGGCGCGGCGGCACTTGATCACCAGCGTGTCCACCACCGCCTCCTGAAAGGCGCAGGCGATATCCGCCATGGTCTGATCGTCTGGCAGGCCGTCGGGCCCGCGATGGTCGGCGATCGTGTTGAGGGTGAAGGTCTTGAGGCCGGAGAAACTGAAATCGAGGCCGGGGCGGTCCGTCATGGGGCGGGGAAAGCGGAAGCGGGAGGGGTCGCCCTGTTCCGCCAGCCTGGCGATCTCCGGCCCTCCCGGGTAGTCCAGGTCGAGCATCTTCGCGGTCTTGTCAAAGGCCTCCCCGGCGGCGTCGTCGACAGATTCCCCGAGGATGTGGTAATCACCAATGCCCTGCACGGCAACCAACTGGGTATGGCCGCCGGACACCAGCAGCGCCACGAAGGGAAACGCCGGGGGATTGTCCTCCAGCATGGGCGCCAGCAAGTGGCCCTCCATATGATGCACCCCCACCGCCGGCACACCCCAGGCGTAGGCCAGGGCGCGGGCCACGGAGCCGCCCACCATCAGGGCGCCCACCAGGCCCGGACCGGCGGTATAGGCGATGCCGTCGATAGCACCCCGTTCACTGCCGGCGTCCGCCATCACCTGCCGGATCAGCGGCAGGATGCGCCGCACATGATCCCGGGAGGCGAGCTCCGGCACCACGCCGCCGTATTCGGCGTGCATCTTCACCTGGCTGTAGAGCAGGTGCGCCAGCAGGCCGCGCTGGCTGTCGTAGACGGCCACGCCGGTTTCATCGCAGGAGGTTTCGATACCGAGAACGCGCATTCGGGGCCATGGGACCTATGGTTGACGGGGTGGCCATGATAAAGTCCACCGCCGGGCAAAACCACCCCGATATCATGTGCTTAAGCCCGAAAAACCGCTTGACAAAAGTTTTGCATCCGTCGCCCGGCGGGTATACAATGTGCGCCCTTGATAGCGGCCAACCCAGTGTGGCCACAACAACCCCTTAACTTCAAACGGGAAAAAGGATAGATGCCTTCAGTACGCATTAAAGAGAACGAACCCTTCGATGTCGCCCTGCGCCGCTTCAAGCGCTCCTGCGAAAAGGCCGGCGTGCTCGCCGAAGTCCGCCGCCGGGAGTTCTACGAGAAGCCCACCTGGGCCCGCAAGCGCAAGGCCGCCGCGGCCGTCAAGCGCCATGCCAAGAAGGTGCAGCGCGAGTCCCGCAAGTTCGTTCGTCTGTACTGATCGCTCAGCGACCCGTGCCAAAAACGCCGACTTGATCGGCGTTTTTTCGTTATGGCCTCGCCACTCGACTAACATGATATTGTTTGGCAGGCGCTAGAGGCCAACCTGCGACTGCCCACCACACTGGCCCCGAGCCACCACGACAGGGACAAGACCATGGCGGAACACACCATCAAGGCCCGCATCACCGAAGCGATGAAGGACGCCATGCGCGCCAGGGACAAGGATCGCCTCGGCGCCATCCGCCTGATCCAGGCGGATATCAAGCGCATCGAGGTGGACGAGCGCATCGAGGTGGACGACGAGCGCATGCTGGTGATCCTCGACAAGATGATCAAGCAGCGCCGCGACTCCATCAGCCAGTACCGGAATGCCGGCCGCCAGGAGCTGGCGGACAAGGAGCAGGCGGAGATCGATGTCATCCAGGAATTCCTGCCCGCGCAACTGAGCGACGCGGAACTGGACCAGATGATCGCTGATGCCATCGCCGCCAGCGGCGCCGAGTCCATGAAGGACATGGGCAAGGTGATGGCCATCCTCAAGCCCCAGGTCCAGGGCCGCGCCGATGTCGGGGCTGTCAGTCAGGCGGTTAAGAAGCGGCTTGGTTGAGTGTTGAGTTACACGTTTCACGTAACACGTTACACGTGGCGGGTAGCCCCAAATTGAGTGCTGACGGCCAACTTTGAAGCCGTATTGGGTTCCGTGGTGTCAAATCACTCCATTGGCATGGAGTCGCACAACTCTTAAAAATGGCGCCTACGTGAAACGTGTTACGTGTAACGTGAAACTCAACCCAGAGACCAACAATGGCCCTGATCCCGCAACGCTTCATCGATGACCTGCTCGACAAGGTCGACATCGTCGATGTGGTGGGATCGCGCATCAGCCTGCGCAAGTCCGGCAAGAACTATTCGGCTCTGTGCCCCTTTCACGACGAGAAAACCCCCTCCTTCACCGTCAGCCCCGACAAGCAGTTCTATTACTGCTTCGGCTGCGGCGCCGGTGGCAATGCCATCGGCTTTGTCATGGATCACGACCGCGCCGACTTCCCCCGCGCCGTGGACATGCTGGCGGGCATGGTGGGCATGGAAGTGCCCAAGGAGAGCCGCGAACGGGATCCCGGCGACGGCCGCCGCAAGAAACTGTACAGCCTGCTGGCGGAGGCGGATCGCTACTACCGGGACCAGTTGCGCAGGCACCCGGACGCCGCCCTCGCCACCGACTACCTGAAACAGCGCGGCCTCACCGGCGCCATCGCCTCCCGCTTCGGCATCGGCTTCGCGCCCCCGGGCTGGGACAACCTGATCACCCAGCTAGGCCACGACGACGAGCGGGTGCGCCTGATGCTGGAAGCGGGGCTGGTGATCCGCAAGGAGGACAGCCCCAACCGGGTCTACGACCGCTTTCGCCACCGCATCATGTTCCCCATCCGCGACACCCGCGGACGCACCATCGGCTTTGGCGGCCGCGTGCTGGGGGACGACAAGCCCAAGTACCTCAATTCGCCGGAAACCCCCGTCTTCCACAAGGGCAGCGAGCTGTACGGCCTCTACGAGGCCCACACCACCCTGCGGGAAATCCCCAACCTGCTGGTGGTGGAGGGCTACATGGATGTGGTGGCCCTCGCCCAGCACGGCATCCACAACGCCGTGGCCACCCTGGGCACCGCCGCCACCGCCGAGCACCTGGCCAAGCTCTACCGCTACACCACCGAGGTGATCTTCTGCTTCGACGGCGACAAGGCCGGCCGCCAGGCGGCGCGCCGCGCCCTGGAAACCTGCCTGCCGGCCATGAGCGACGGGCGCGGCGCCCGCTTCCTGTTCCTGCCGGAAGGAGAAGACCCGGATACCCTGGTGCGCAAACTGGGCAACGAGGTGTTCAGCCGCCTGTTGGCGGAGGCCAGACCCCTGTCGGACTTCCTGTTCGCCACCCTGGAGGAGGGTCTCAACCTCGACGACGAGAGCGGCAAGGCGCGCCTCAGCAAGTTGGCCGCCCCCCTGGTCAACCGCATGCCGGAGGGGGTATTTCGCCAATTGATGCTCAAGCG
>JBJHDJ010000242.1:0-4716 GCA_050486485.1 Porticoccaceae bacterium | reverse complement strand
GCTTTGGCCTGCTGCCGGAACCCACCAAGAATCTGTTCCGCATCGCCCTGGTGCGCCAGCGCTGCGAAGCCCTGGGTATCCGCCGTATCGACGCCGGCCCCGGCGGCGGCAAGGTGAAGTTTGCCAGCGGCACCCGCGTCGATCCCCTCACCATTGTGCGGCTGGTGCAGCAGCACCCCGACCGCTACCGCCTGGCGGGGGCCACGGAATTGCGCTTCAGCGCCGCCATGGACGATGGGCAGCACAGACTGGACACCGTGGCGGCGCTGCTGGACACGCTGCAAGGGGAGAACCGCGTCGATGGAGAGCAGTCGAATCCGCCCACCGGAGTCGCGGCGGCCAGTCCGAAAACTCCGAAAGCCAAGAGGGTCAAACGCGCCAAAAGGACTGGCTGATGGATGTCGGATGATCGCCGGTGGATCAAGGGCGCTCAAACAGGTTCATCTTTTGAAGCCAGCGACAATGGCAGGTCGATGGGTATCGCTGCGCTCAACCCATCCTACAGGGCGCCCTGCCCTGGCAGGGTGGCGATTCGTAGGGGGCAGGTTAGCCGCAGGCGTAACCCACCATCAACCCCCCGATCACGTCGCATGCAATGATGGGTATCGCTGCGCTCAACCCATCCTACAGGGTGCCTTGCCTTGCATGGTGGCGACGCGTAGGGGGCAGGTTAGCCGCGGGCGTAACCCACCTCAACCAACCATGAGGTGGGAAAAATTGACATCAGGTATATTTTCGCTGCTTGGCGAAACCCTGGAAGGTATCAGTGTTTTCCAGGGGAATCTGGTAATTCTTGGTCACCATGGCCATGGTCAGATAGGTGCCCACCAGTACCACCACTTCCATCAACTGCTCCTGGGAATACTGTTCGGCAAGAGCCTGCCAAGTCTCATCGTCGATGTACTGGTCGCGGACAAGCTGCTCAGCCGCCCGGATCAACACCTTGTCGAACGGCGTCAAAGCCGCTCCCTCACCCGCGCGCATGGCGGCGATCTCGTCGTCGCCGAGGCCGACGCTTTTCGAGATCAGTTCATGATGGGTCACTTCGTAGACATCGTTGCCAAGGGTCAGGGTGCGCAAACACAGAACCTGGCGATCGCGGGGCGGCAGCGGGGTATCGGGGATCACTTTCTTGATCAGGGGAACGAAGGCCCGGTACAGCGACGGACTGCGCGCCATCACATTGGCGAAGTTCATGCTGCTCCACTCGCCCATCAGGGCTTTCTGCTCTTCGCTGCAATCATCCGGCGTGACACCTGGAATACGGGGTTGTGACTGTTTCATGGTGATCCTCCCTAGGGTTGCGACCAGGCTAACCCGGTGGCGGGTGGGGGTTCTCGACATTCCGCGAAGGGACATGAACAAATCGCGGTCATGGGTTTTCGCGGCGTGCGTCAAAATATACCGTACAACATCTGGAAACCGCGGTCGCTTTGCTGGACACTCTGGTTTGGACTGCCCGGACGATCAGCTAGCCCCCCCAAGGGACAGGCTTCCCGGCCCTATCGAACAAGCCAGATGAACCAGATGCGCAAAGACAAGCTTAGGACCACCATAACCCATACCCTGCCGCGGGCCCTCACGAAAGGCATCCTGCTGCTGGCTCTCACCAGCCTGGCGTCACTGACCCATGCCAACTGGTACCAGGTGGAAGTGATCCTCTTTGCCCAGAGCGACATCTCAGGCAATGAGCAAAATCTCAAGTCCGTGCAGCCGGGCTACCCGGAGCGCCGCGAGTTCCTCGACAGCGGCCGCCACCAGGTCCCCAGCGCGCTGCTGGAACAGTTGTCGCCCCGCGATCTGATGCTCTATCACCTTCTGGTTCCGCCCCACAAACTGACCCGCCGCGACCCCCTGGAACCGGAACCCTTCGCCACCCTGCCCGCCAGCGAACGACTGATGAATGCCGAGGCCGCCTCCCTGGAGCGCTCCGGCCAATACCAGGTGCTGTTCCACCAGGCCTGGCGGCAGACCCTCGGCGGCCCCCGTACCAGCCCCTGGGTGATCATCCAGGGCGGCGCCAGAGTCGGCGAGCACCACGAGTTGGAGGGCAGCCTGCGGATTTACAGCGATACCCAAATGGTGGCCCAGACCCGGTTGTGGCGCAGCCGTTTTGATCACGGGCCTGCAAACTTCGCGGCAAATGGCGCCATGCCCGGCGAGGCTTCCGCCAGGGAGACTGGCGATTGGCCATCCCTGCCACCACCGCCGAGGCCCCCCGAACCGCAACTGCCGGCCATGTTCAGGGACAGCATTGCCCCTGTCATCGACGCGGGCGACCCGTCGAGTCTTCAGCCCCCGGTTCCCGGGCCTACCCTCGCGGATCTCGACATGCTGGAGATGTCCCAGATCATCAACACCCGTGAATTGCACTACCTGGATCACCCCCGTCTCGGCGCCTTGATCCGGGTGGTGCGATACGAACCAGAAGACCCGCAAGCCAGCGTCGAGGAAGAAGCTTGGCAATTGACCCCGATGGACGACACCGAACTCCTTGACGACCTGCCGCCCATGGAAGATGACGAGCCCAGGGATTGATGGTGTTGGGCCTTTCGGTGATCTCGCAGCCTGAGACCACCACCAGAGCGCGGCGGGTCACAATTACTGACCGGGCGCCATGGGCAAATACCCGTTCAAGATATTGATATTAAATATAAAAACTTAAAAAGGAGCCCCTATGAACAACAGACTTCAAGGCAAGGTCATCATCGTCGCCGGTGGAGGCGGTATCGGCAACGAGGTGGCCCGGCGGTATGCCAGCGAAGGAGCCGCCGTGGTGTTGGGGGATGTGGATGAAGGGATGGCGCAAACCGTGGCTGCCGAGATCGCCGAAGCAGGGGGCAAGTCCATCGGGGTAGCCCTGGATGGCGCGGACGAAAGCTCCGTCAAGGCGACGGTGGACCTTGCGGTGGCAAGTTTTGGCGGACTCGACGGCTTCCACGCCAATTTCGCCAGTTTCAGGGATGGGGAGAGTGGCGCCGACATCCTCGATTTACCCATGGATATTTATGACGAAGTGATGCATGTCAACGCCCGCGGCTTCGTCCTGTGCACCCGCGCCGCGGTGCCAGCCATGCTGAGGCGAGGCGGCGGGTCCATGGTGTACACCAGTTCCGGCGCCAGCTACATGGGGGAACCGGTGCGCCTCGCCTATGCCATGAGCAAGGTCGCCATCCACGCCCTGATGCGCCATGTAGCCCGGCGCTTCGGCCCCGAGGGCATACGGGCCAATGTGATTGCCCCCGGGGTGATTGCCCACCCGCGTTTCGACGCCGTGATACCCGAGGAAATGGCGCGGGCCTTCAGGGAAAGCACCCTGCTCAAGACCCGGCTTGGCACACCCACCGACATCGCCGCCATGGGCGCCCTGCTCATGTCTGACGAGGGCAGCTTCGTCACCGGGCAAGTGATCAATGTGGATGGCGGCACCATTATGAGACCTTGACGGCACCCATGGCGGGGATTGTCGGCATGGCCAGCCTTTACGACCGGCAATAAGCCTCCAACACCGCCAACAACCGGGGCGTGGCCTCCGCCATGACCCGGCCGATATCCTCCAGGGTGATCTTCCCCGCCCCCTTGCCGGCGGCGGGATTGACCACCACCGCCAGCGACGCGTAGGGAATGCCCAACTCCCGGGCGAGACCCGCTTCGGGCATGCCGGTCATGCCGACGATATCGCAGCCGTCCCGCTCCATGCGGCGGATTTCCGCGGCGGTTTCCAGGCGGGGGCCCTGCACCACGCCGTGCACGGCGCCATCCACAAGATCCAGCCCCGCCATCGCGGCGGCGCGCAGCAGTTGCCCGCGCAGCTCGGCGTCGTAAGGGTCGGTGAAATCCACATGATTGACCGGCTCGTCATCCCCGTCACAGAAACTGTGGGCACGGCCCCAGCTGTAATCGATAAGCTGGTGTGGCAACACCAGGGCGCCGGCGGTCATGGCCTGGGTGATGCCACCCACCGCATTGAGGGCGATGATGGCGCTCGCCCCCGCCCCAGCCAGGGCGGCGATATTGGCGCGGTAGTTCACCCGGTGGGGTGGAAGGGTGTGACGCTCCCCGTGACGGTTGAGCCACACCACCTCGCGATTGCCCAGTTTGCCCAGGGTGAGAGGGGCGGAGGGTCGTCCCCAAGGGGTTTCCACCAGGCGTGAGGTGGGATCATGCAGCGAAAGCCGCTCCAGGGCGGTACCGCCGATCAAGCCCAGCATCAGCGGCGCCCCTTGAGTTCAGTGGGCAGCGCATTCCCCATCTCGCCGGGGAGGTCGCCATCCTGACGCGCCTCCAGCCGCAGGGCATCCGGCAGATGCACGGTGGACGTGGGGAACGCCACTTCGGCGCCGTGGCTGGCAATGATGTCGGCGATTCTGAGCAGGATCTCCTCCTTGATCTCGTGAAAGCGCACCCACTGGGTGGTCTTGGTGAAGGCGTATACCATGATATCCAGGGAGGACGCGGCGAACTGGTTGAAATTGACAATCAGGGTGCGGTTCTGGGCAATTTCGGGGTGCTCCCGCAGCATCGTGCGGATGTCGTCGACGATGGGTTTCACCACCTCGATATCGCTATAGCGCACCCCCACCGTTTCAAAGATACGGCGGTTGTGCATGCGCGAGGGATTCTCCAGGGCAATGGTGGTGAACACCGCGTTGGGTACATACAGGGGCCTCTGGTCGAAGGTGCGGATACGGGTCAGGCGCCAGCCGATTTCCTCCA
>JBJHDJ010000241.1:0-4762 GCA_050486485.1 Porticoccaceae bacterium | reverse complement strand
ACCGCTACCGATTGCGGGGCTTTCGCGGCACCAGCGCCGTGTTCCAGCTCACGGTCTACCAGGGTCACGCCTGTGATCTGGTGGGCTGGAAAACCGTCAGCAACGCCAACAATTTCGATACTCCCGAATTGCAGGCGGGCGCCCAGGTCGAGGTGGTATTGAGTCGCGACAAGCCCGATCTGCCGCAAGGTGGCCTCTGGCTGCCCCTGCCGGACGGCCCCTGTGAACTCCATGTCCGCCAGTACTACGGAGACTGGGAACAGGAAAAGCCCGCCGACCTCGCCCTCACCGTCGAGGAGCAGTGCTTTCCGGCACGGCTGCTGGACCGCGAAACCTCGGAGACCCGATTCAATCGCCTCGTCGATCTGCTGCGGGTGCACACGGATTTCTACCGCGCCGGCGTTCAGGGCCACCTGGACGCGGATCCCGAAGTGATCCCCGAGGTGATCATCCCTGGCGCCTTCGAGGGCACCAGCTATTTCAATGGCCATTTCCAGTGCCGCCCCGATCAGGCGGTGATCATCGACATCGCCGCCCCCAGCGCCAGGTACTGGAACATGGCGCTGTTCCAGATGCAGTACGAACCCGGGGACTGGTGGGCCCGCGCCTCCTCCTACAACCTCACACAGGTGCACCGCGAGGCGGATGGCGCCGTGCGCTTTGTGGCGAGCTGGACGGATCCCGGCGCCCCCAACTGGCTGGATTGCTCCGGCAGGCTCTGGCACCTGGTGTGCTTTCGCTTCTTCATGTCCGCCCACCAGCCCGCCAGCCCGCGCCTGAAGACCGTGCCCCTGGATGAACTGCACCGCCATCTGGACCCAGCCACTCCCAGGGTTGACCCCGACCAGCGCCGGGATCTGTTGAGGCGCCGGCTGGAATCGGTGATCAGGCGACGGATGACGGATTTTTGATTGCATGTGAGGAATTCGGTCTGACGTCCGACGCTGGACGCCTGACGCCTAGATGGCTTGACGCGTGATTCGAGGCGTTGCGGCGCTGTTTTCGCCCTCACCCGCTTGCGGGAGAGGGCGGGGGAGAAGGTGATTGCGCAGTCCAGGTATTCCAAAGCGCCGACACATTCCGAGACGAGGATAAAGACAACAATGCCCATCGATGAAAACGCCAGTCTGCTGCAGGCCCTGACCCTGGAGCCACTGCTGGAAGCCGCCCTCCGGGAGGCACCGGCACGGGAGTTCCGCGACACCTCCTTCATTCCCGCCCTGGAGAGGGTGCTGGAAATTCCCACCCGTGGTGATTTTTCCGAGGCGGGATTGCGCATCGTGCACAGCAACTTTCTGCGCTTTCTGGTCAATCGCCTGCGCTACGAAGCGGCCGTGGAGCGCAATCCGGAGATCCTCGAGGAGGATGTCTCCGATCCCATGGTGGTGCTGGGCCTGCCCCGCAGTGGCACCACCATGCTACAGAGGCTGCTGTCATCGGATCCGGCGGTGCAGGCCACCCACGCCTGGCGCATGTACAATCCGGCGCCATTTCCCGGTGAAGCCGCGGATGACCCCATGCCCCGCATCCGCTGGGCGGAGGAGATGCTAGGTGTGGTCACGGGAACCAACGAGGACTACAAGCTGGTGCATGAATTCAAGGCCATGGAACCCGATGAAACCAGCTTCGTGCCCCTGGCCAATTTCGACTATGTCATGCAGGCCATTCCCACCCCAGACGCCATCTACCTGGACTGGGCGAGAAGCGTGTCGCGGGTGCCGCCACTCACCTACCTCAAGAAAATGCTCCAGTACCTGCAATGGCAGGACGGCGGGCGCCGGGATCGTCCCTGGCTGATCAAGAACCCCGGGCACACCGGCGAGATCGCGGAAATGCTCGAAGTGTTCCCCAATGCCACATTCGTCATCTCCATGCGCGATCTGTCGGTGACCATGGCCTCCAGCATGAAAATGATGTGCGAGATCCTGCCCCAGTCCTACCGCGCCATCGACCCCCAGCGGGTGGCGGACGAGACCGTCGAGTACTGGTGTTACGAACTGCACCGCTATCTCGACCAACGGCGGGAGTTGGGGACACGCATTCGCGTCGTGGAGACCTCCTACGGCAACCTGATGGCCGACCCCCTGGGTGTCGCCAGGGAGCTCCATGACCTGCATGGATTGCCCTGGACCCGCCAGGCGGAGCAGGCGATGAACCAGTGGCGACAGGACAACCCCCGCCACAAGCACGGCAAGAATGAATACGCCCTGGAAGACTACGGGTGGAATAGTGAACGCATCGAGTCCACCTTCGGCCAGGTGGCCATCGATTGGCGAGGTTATTAAAACCGTTGGATCCACAAAAGGGTTGAACCTGGATTGTCCAGAGGCTGTACAGCTTTCACAGGTCGGACTATGGCCATGTGGAATGGTTGGCCTGAACCCGAGCGATGGTCTCCGCCGGGATCATGCGCCTGTTGTTGGAAACCCGCCGATGTGATGTCCTGGCCCTGCCCAGGTTCACAGTGATTTCTCATTCACCAAAGAGGAACAATAACGATGGCGCTTAACTCCAAGGAACTCATTGAAGACGCCCGTCCGTTCATTGATTACAAGAAGGATCGCCAGACCAGAATAGCCACGCTGACCTTCAAAAAGCCCCAGGATCTCAATGCTGTCAATACGGGTATGAGGCTGCTCTATTCGGACATCATCCACGGCGCCAATATCGATGACGATGTCAAGGTGCTCGTCATCCGCAGCGAGGGCGACCACTTCGGCACGGGGGCTGATCTCGGCGGCCAGTTCGCGGGTTATGAGCAAGGTCCAGGAGCCTCACCGCTCCATGAATTCCGAATCGATGACGATCCGCCGGATGTGACCTATCCCCCCAAGGATTCCTTTCGATACATCCACGGCGTCTGTGACCTGTATTCAAAAGCCATCAGTGGCTGCCGCAGCCTGCAGGAATTCAAGAAGATCAGCATCATCGAGGCCAAGGGCTACTGCTATGGGTGGCACTTCTATGAGGCCGCGGATGCCGATCTGGTGGTGTCCTCGGATGACGCCCTGTTTGGACACCCGGCATTCCGATATGTGGGCTGGGGGCCACGACTGTGGTGGTGGGCCGAAACCATGGGTTTGCGAAAATTCACCGAAATGTTGTTCACAGGCCGACCCTTCACCGCCCGGGAGATGTACGAGTGTGGCTTTGTGAACAGCGTTGTACCTCGTGGTTCACTTGAGGAGGAAACAGCCAAATTCGCCAATGCCTGTGCGCGCACCAGGCCCACCGATACAGTCGCCATTCAAAAAACTTTTCTGGAAATCTACAAGCAATATCGGGGCGAGCAGATGGGCAGCACGCTGACGGCAGCCGTCGAGGCCTTGTGGCCCTACATGCACCATGAGGCGGAGGATTTTCAGCTCAACCAGGACACCATGGCGGCCGGCATCAACAAGGCGGTGAAGCTCATGGAGGAGGGTTATCCTCCCGAGTGGCGCATGAGTTACTCAGGAAGGAAGAAAACCCGGGAAACGGGTTGATCGTCTGGTGAGTCGACTGCCTGGTGACGACTACGGACGTGACGGGTAGGGTAGGTGAGACAGAGCCCGGGCCATCATTTCAGGCGGTCACGAATGTCGTTTATTTGATTTTTACAGGTAGATGGCATCTTGTTCGCGCCATCCTGGGGAGGTTAGCGCCACTCATTTTCAGCGAGGCGGTCACAATTAGGTCACGCTGGTGGTTTTCGAGGGCTTGTTCATGCGTGATAAGCGGTTGATTTTGATGGTCGGAGAGACAGGATTTGAACCTGCGACCCCTGCCTCCCGAAGGCAGTGCTCTACCAGTCTGAGCTACTCTCCGCTGGTGCTGTCCGTGCCAGGCGCCGGACCGGGGCGGATTATACCACCCGATTTCCTGCTGTAAATCGCGGTAGTCTGATACCGCGAGTAGGATAGCCCGCGATGGGCCGGAGACCCCAAGGCTCGGGAGAAACAGCTCCTGGCGCCGTTGGCTAAGCCATCCTTGATCCGCTACGCTTCAGGCATTCAGGTTTCACGGGGTTTCTACAAGTGACGGTGACCACCCGCAAGGATTTGGACGAGCTGCTGGCCGAATTACCGCCAAGGGAGGGGCGCGACACCCCGTTGCCGCCAGTGGACAAATGGAATCCGCCGCTGTCGGGGGACATCGATATCCGCATCGACCGGGAGGGTCGTTGGTTTCACGAGGGAGACCCGATCCTCAGGAAGGAGTTGGTCAGGCTATTCTCCAGTATTCTCAAGCGAGAGGGGGATGACCACTTTCTGGTCACTCCGGTGGAAAAATGGCGCATCGCCGTGGCCGTCGCGCCCTTTTTCGTGGTGGATTTGGAAACACTGGATCGTGACGGGCAGCAGGTGCTGGTGTTCACCACTTCCACTGGCGAGCGGGTGGTGGCCGGCCCCGGCCATCCCCTGCGAGTGGTGGCGGATCCGGAAAGCGGCGAGCAGATGCCCTTGTTGACCATTCGAGGCGGCATGGAGGGGCTGCTCTCCCGTCCGGTGTTCTACCGTTTGGCGGAACTGGCGGAACCCGGCCCGGGGGATAACGAGGCGCGACTGGGGGTGTACAGCCTCGGTGAGTTTTTTCCGCTGGAATAGCTGTTTGAAATAGCCGTTTGAAATAGCAGTTTGAAATTGCTGTTTATGCGATGGACCGACTCCCTGGGCTTGTTCGATGGGTATCGCTGCGCTCAACCCATCCTACGGGGGACGACTGCGGGGGACGACTTGTAGGGTGGGTTAGCCGCAGGCGTAACCCACCAAGGGGGTCAGGT
>JBJHDJ010000240.1:0-4770 GCA_050486485.1 Porticoccaceae bacterium | reverse complement strand
ACCCATCCCTGGGGGCTCGACGGCGCCATCCCTGGCGCCGACGGTCTCGAAAACGCTCTTCCGGGACACCGCCCTACTCTCGTCAGGGGGCTTATCGTAAAGGGGCTTAATTCAGTGCCATTGAGAGGTTGTCTCACAATTGACAGAGTTGCCTTCAAGCTGGTCGCCCATTCAATCCCGAGGAGGGCGGCACCGGCCAACCTATCGGGTGTGTCCCCACTGCAGGGCGTCAGGTTACCAGGCATGCTTGTCATCGTCGTCAGGGCCAGTCCACGGAGGGACTCATGAGGGAGCCGCCGGAGGCAATCGCCAACTGCCAGTATAGACCGGCCGCCGCCGGATCGCCCTCCATGGGAAAGAGGATGACATTGATGGGGATGCGCGGCAGGTTGCGCACCGCCTCGTTGAACAGGGCTTCCCGCTGACGGCCGGTGACCGTGTTACCCCGCGGGGGGCTGCGTCCCTGGGTGGGCAGGCTGTCGGTGATCAGAAATATATTGTCCGGGGCTGGCGACAGGGTGCCGATGGCGTCGAAGGCGGCGGCCAGGCTGCTGCCCCCGTGGGGGATGCGTGTCTTGAGCGCGGCGATGGCGCCCTCCACCTCCAGGCTGTCGGCACTGGACAGCCAGTTGCCCTGGCTCCCCGCCAGGGTGACGGTGGCGCTGGTATCAAAGACCACGATCTGGAAATGGCTATCCGGCGGTATTCGCGCCATCAGCCACTCCACGGTGCGGATGGCGCGCTGCCATTTGGCGGATTGGCGCTTGACATCGTCCGCCATGTTGCGGCGGCGAATGATATTCACCAGGTCGTCCGCCAACATGCTCGCCGAGGCGTCCACCAGGAACAGGATGCGCCGACCCCCCAGCTTGAGACCGGTAAGGTACTGGCGGTCGCCATCGCCGAGGAACTGGCGCAGATCCTGGCCGCGGGTCTGTTCCCGAAGTTGCACGGTCTCGGCTTCCAGTTCCCGCACCTGGCGCCGCAGCAGTGCGATGTCGTCCTCGGGGTCCGCCTGGATACTCAGCTCCTCGCGGCGCCGTTCGATCTGGCGCAGCACCCGGTCGGACTGGCCACGGGCCTCGACAATGCGCAGTTCCAGTTCCCGCAGGCTGTTGCGCAGTTCCACTTGCTGTAATTCTCCGTCGCGAATTTCCTCCTCGAGGAGGGCGACCTCGGCTTGCAGGTCGGGATCCGCCTCCACCGCCGAGGGGTCGTGCTTGAGAATCAGGAACAACAGGGTCACGGCACCGAAGCCGCAGGCCATGATGTCGAGAAACGACAGGTTGAAGGGGGACAGGCCCCGCTTGCGCCTGGCCATGTCAGTCCTCGGAGGCGACCTCGATGAGGCGCAATTCATGGCCCTCGACGCGGATCAGATCGCCGCCGCGCAGATCGTCCCGGTTGCCGTCCACCACCAGGTCGTAGCGGGTGTTCACCAGCCACACCCGATCGTTGTCTGCCTGGAGCCGCAGTGGCGCCTGGGGGTCGCGGCTGACGCGTACGCTGTCATGGGCCAGGTCGATGCCCAGACCCTTGCCGAGGGGCCAAGCCCGATGACCGTACAGCAGGTGGGTGGGCAGCTGTCTCGCGGCGTGCCTTCGGGCTGGAACGGCGCTGTCGCCGGCATCGAAGCGCGGCAGGCAGGTGATGAAATCCACGCCGTCGTCACTGGCGCCATCGAGGCTGGCCGCCAGCCGCAGACAGGCATCGATGCCGTGGCGCTCGCCGAGCAGTCGCGCCCCCAGCTCGCTGGCGATACCTGGCAGCTTGCCCAGCCGATAGCTGGCCAGCAGGGGGCCGTCCACATCGAGGCGGCTGAGCAGGGAGCGCAGCCTGCTGATGCGCGACAGGCTGCTCTCCAGCAGGGCGGCCCGTTGCAGGTTGAGACTGAACTCGCCCCGCGGGGTGGCCAGGGCCAGGACCGTCTCAGGTTTTTCCGCGAGCTTTGCCAGAATGCCTGGCAGCTGATTGAACAGTTGCTGCTCCCCCTCGGCGTTATGCAGGGGGTCGTAGCGGTACTCGCGGATGAACAGGTTGGCGATGTGCTGGGCCCAGCCGCGGTAAAAATGCCGCAGACCCGTGTCCGGCAACACCTCGACACCCTCGCGGGTGACTTCGTTGTCCGCCCTGAGGCGGGTGACGACAGCCTGGTGCAGCTGGATGTCCAGGTGCAATAGCTCCCCGCGGTAGTCGTCCAGCGCGGTGGCCGCGGCCACCGCCGCATCCACCAGTCCCAGGGTTTTCACCGGCAGGGCGTTGGCGAGACCCAGCAGAATGGCCAGCTGATCCCTGGAGAAACTGCCGGGGATGGCAAAAAGCAGTTCTCCGGGGCTGCCCAACTGGCGGTGCAACTGGCTGAGCTGGGCGTAGGCCAGGTCCGCGTGGTGACGGGCGAAACGGTTGCCACTGGGCAACGGCGCCAGGGTCAACTGGTGCCAGAATTGGTTGTAGCTGCGCTGTGGATACAGCCAGGACTGATGGAAGGCGGACTCGCCGGTCTCGACACCCGAGTCGTTCAACAGGGCAAAGCCCGGGTTGCGCAACAATTCGCCGCTCTCCGCGAGGGCGAGAATCTCGCTGTCCACCAACTCGATGATGGCGGTGTGCCGTTGCTCGCTGGCGTTCACGCTGCCTCTCCGTCGGTTTTCAGGTGACGCAGCAGGTTGCGGTCGCAATAGCCGTGGGTGTCGAGCACCAGGCGCTCCTGGATGAGCTGCAACTGGTGGAGCAGGAACATCAGCACGATGCTGATCACCAGGGCGATAAAGGTGGAATTGAACGCCACCCCCAGGCTTTCGGTCACCCCGGCGATGTCCCCCTGTACCGCCCGATGGGCCTGGCCCAGGGCGTCGCCGATACCCCGTACCGTGCCGATGAAACCAATGGAGGGCACCGCCCAGGCGATGTAGCGAACCATGGACAGCTCGGCGTCGAGGCGATCGTTCTCGGTTTCGCAGACCTCGCTGATGGCTCCAGACACTTCGTGGATATTGCGCGTGGCGCTGAAGCGTTGCAGCGCGGCTCCGAGGGCGCGGGGCAGCAGGAATTCCTGCTGTTCCCCTGGCAGGGCCTGGATGGGGCGGGTGAGCTGCCGGGCGTCCTCCGGCAGGATGCGGGTGCCCTCGGGGACTTGCAGCAGTGGCGTCTCCAGCAGACGCCGCTCGGCGAAGGTGCGCCTGGCCTTGTAGGCCATGATGGCCATGGCCCACAGCATGAGGATGAAGCACACTTCCTGTTCGTAATCCTTGAGCACGATGTACAGGGAGCGCTGGGCGACATAGGTCTCGCCAGCCTCCTGGCGCGCCAGTTCCGCCTCCAGCTGGGCGGTGGCGTTGGGGCGAATCAGGGTGACATAGAGGCCGTGCACCAGCACCACGGACAGCAGCAGGGCAAAAAGCTGGTAGAGGAATTCCTGATTGTGTCTGGCGCGCATATCAGATGTCCACGGGGAATGGCACGGAGAGGTCCTCGGAGATGGTCTCCGAGGGACGGAAGATATCCTCTGTGGCGGGGCGATCCCGGGCCCGGTCCCGGTGCGACTCGGTCTCCGCATCCACCTCCCCCTCGGGGTTGTAGGGTTCGGCGACCTGCACCGCTGGCTGCTTCTGGTCCTGCTCGTCCGCGGCCAAGGCAGGGGATAGCACTGCCAGCAGCGGCACCAGGCACGCCGCCATCAGGGCGGTGATCGACAGCGATGGATGGTTGTGGCTCATGGCTCCTCCTCAGCGGGCGTAGCGGGCGATGCGGAAGCCCACATCGTCCCGTGGTTCAAGCCCGTAGTCCCTGAACGACAGTCGTACCTCGGTGAGGGTACCGTGGCGCCAGCTGGCGCCACGGATGACGCGAAATTCACCCGAGCCGGGCCCCAGGCTGTCCCGTGACACGGCGCCGCCGAGGGCACCCTCGATCCCGTAGTAATCGTGCACCCATTCCGCCACATTGTGGCCCATGCCGTAAAGGCCCTTGTCGTTGGCTGGCATCGCCGTCACGGGGGCCGAGACGATATGGCCGTCCCGGTAGCCGGCAACCACCCGGCCCAGCATGTCGGCGGCGCTGGCATCGGCGTAGTTCACCGTGGCGGCCGCCGAGGGCGGCGGCGGAAAGTCATCACCCCAGGGAAAGCGATGCATGGCGCCGGATGGCGCGGCCCTGGCGGCCCACTCCCACTCAGCCTCGCTGGCCAGGCGGTAGCCGGTGGATTCAGGGTCGTGGCCGGTGATATTACCCTCCGACTCCTGGTAAAAGGGCGGCAGTCCATCCCTCTCGCTCAGCCAGTTGCAGTAACGGGCGGCATCCTCCCAGCTGACTCTCACCACTGGCTGGTCCGGCAGGTCCAGGGTGTTGCGGTTGAAGTGGCTGGAGGAATGGGTCACCCGAAAGCGCTTGAACTGGGCATTGGTGACCTCGGTGGTGGCCAGATAGAAGGGGCGATCGAAGGCCACCTGGCGCTGCACCTCGTTGGCGCGGCGTCCTTGTTCCCGCCGCGACGAGCCGAGGGTGAAGGTTCCCTCGGGGTTGAAGAGCAGCAATTCCTGTCCAGCGCCGGTGTTGATGCGCGGCGCCGGCTTGGCGGGACCGGTGGCCTGTTCGGGAAGCAACTCGAAATGGATCCGCTGGGGAGTCCCGGGGCGGGGCGTGACGGTGCGACTTTGGGGTGCATGACCGGCCAGCCGCGCCTCGATGCGATGGGGTCTGGCGGGCAGGCTGAGGTCACCAGGCTCCCTCGGCTCTCCGTCCACCAGTAGGGTGGCTTGGGCCGGCGACACG
>JBJHDJ010000239.1:0-4777 GCA_050486485.1 Porticoccaceae bacterium | reverse complement strand
ACGACACCCGGCGCTGGTGGCGACACGAGATCACCTCCGGCACCGATATCTTCGGCGACGGTCCCGAGGAGCTGCGCAAGATCGTGCGCGAGGAAGTCCGCCACGGCGCCGAGACCATCAAGATCTTCGCCAGCGCCGGCCACGGCTTTCCCGGCCGCACCGTGCGCAACATGGCTCGCGACGAGATCGCCGCCATCGTCGCCGCCGCCCACGGTCGCGGCGCCCGGGTGCGCGCCCATGTGGCGGACAAGGGGATGATCATGGAGTGCATCGAGCTGGGGGTGGACATCATCGACCACGGCGACCAGATCGACGGCGAGGTGATCGAGGCGATGGTGGCGGCCGGCACCTTCTGGGTGCCCAGCCTGGTCTATCCCAAGCTGCTGATGCAGCTCGGCTGGGGGTTTCCCGACACCGAGGCCATGTTCGACAACGCCCGGGACATGCTGCCCCTGGCCCAGAAGGCCGGGGTGCGCATCCTGGTGGGGGACGACTACAGCGGCGTTTTCCGCGATGTGGTGCCGGACGACCCGCTGGATCACGAAGTGGGCCGCTACGGCCGCGAGTTCGCCTTCTACCACGAACTGACCGGCATCTCGCCTGCCGAGCTGCTGAGCTGGGGCACCGCCAACGCCGGCGAGTTGCTGGTGGATGGTCCGGCCAAAGTGGGTGTCATCGAGCCCGGCGCCCTGGCGGATCTCATCGTGGTGGACGGCAACCCCCTGGAGGATCTGTCCCTGCTGTCGCGCCCCGAGCAATCCCTCAAGGCGGTGATTCGCGATGGCGAGTTCCATATCGACAGGCTGCGCCGGCCTGAGGGTCACGGCTGCTAGGCGGGGCAGGGGGCGAACCCCGGCAGCGGCAATGCCCGCCTGTCGAAAATGGACTATGGTGGAATGGCGCTGCATTCAGCCCGACAGGTGTATTCCTTCTCCCCCTGTGGGGAGAAGGCCAGGATGAGGGGAAAGCGGCGGAGCCGCTTGATGGCTGGCGCCATCGCCCTCTCTCCGTCCCTCTCCCGCTCGCGGGAGAGGGGGAACTGAGCCGAAGCGCTGACCTCAGCGGCATTCGGCTATGGTTTCTTGGAGATCAAAGGTTTCTTGGAGATCAAAGGTTTCTCGGACCTCGAACGAGAGGTGAACACCATGAGCCCTACAGCAGATACCGCCGATAGGCCCCTGTCCGTGGCCCACGGCAAACCCTTGGATCCCAGCGGGCAGCCTCTCACCATTCCCGCGTTTCTGCGTCAGGCAACCGATCGCTGGGGTGACCGGGAGGCCCTGGTGGCCGACACATCGACCGGTGTGCTGCGCTGGAGCTACGGGGATCTGTGGCGATCCTCCTTCGAGATCGCCAGGGCGTTGTCGGCCAAGGGTGTCGGCAAGGGCTCTCGGGTCGGGGTGCTGATGACCAACAGGCCGGAGTTCATCGCCGCGGTGTTCGGTATCGCCATGGCCGGCGGCGTGGTGGTGGCGCTCAATACCTTCGCCACCCCAAGCGAATTCGATACCCTGGTCAAGGCCGCCGATATCGAGCTGTTGCTGTTTGAGCGGCGTATCGCCAAGCGGGATTTCGCCCAGGTGCTGGTGGAGCTGGAGCCAGCCCTCGCCGAAACGGAGCCCGGCGAGCTGATCTCCCGGCGCTTCCCCTTTTTGCGCACGGTGGTGGCCGTGGAGGGCGAGGATGCCAAGGATAGCAAGGATGGTAAGGATAAAGAGTTGCCCCGCGGGATGCTGGACTGGAAGGGGTTTCTCCGCCACGGGGATCCCATGCCGGAGGCCCTGGTGGATGCCCGCATCGCCACCCTGACCCCCGCCGACACGGCCATCCTGTTCTTTTCCTCGGGTTCCACGGGCTTGCCCAAGGGCATCCTGCACAACCAGCGGGCGGTGGCCCTGCAGTGGCAGGTGTGGCCGGTGGCCATGGGCTTCGAGGGACCGTTGCGGGTGTGGACCGCCAACGGCTTTTTCTGGTCCGGCAATTTCGCCATGGCCATCGGTAGCGCCCTGTCGACAGGGGGCGCCCTGGTGCTGCAATCCCTGTTCGATCCCCCGGCGGCGCTGAAGCTGATGCGCCGGGAGAAGGTGAACGCCCCGTTCGCCATGCCCCACCAATGGGGCCGGATCGCCGAGGTGCCCGGGTTTCGCGACATGGATCTCAGCCACCTGCATTACCTGGACGGCCAGTTCTGGGGCCTGGACAACCCCTCCCTGCCCAATACCTTCCGCCAGCCCCAGGCCTTCGGTTGCACCGAAACCCTGACCATCAACGCCACCACCTGGTTTGATGAACGGGGCAGAACCCGCCGCGAAGGTCACGGTTTCCCCTTGCCGGGCAACACCCTGAAGATCGTCGATCCCCTCGGCGGCGCCACTCTGCCCCGGGGAGAGCGCGGCGAAATCGCCGTCAAGGGCCCCACCCTGATGATGGGCTACCTGGGCAAGACATTGGATCAGAGCCTCGACGACGAGGGGTTCTTCCATACCGGGGACGGCGGCTACATGGACGACAGCGGCTGGCTGTTCTGGGAAGGCCGCTTGACGGACATCATCAAGACCGGCGGCGCCAATGTCTCGCCCCTGGAAGTGGACGAGGTGATCGTCACCCACCCGGCGGTGCAGGCCACCCAGACCGTGGGGGTGCCCCACGACACCCTGGGGGAAATGGTGGTGTCCTGCGTGGTGCTCCACGATGGCATGACCATCGACCTGGGGGCATTGCGGGCGTTCCTCAAGGAAAAGCTGGCCAGCTACAAGGTGCCGAAGGAAATCCTCGTGCTCACCGAAGACGAGCTGGCGCTGACCGCCAGTGGCAACAAGATCAAGGCCGCCGAAGTGCGGGAAATCGCCGCGGCGCGACTGGCCGCGAAGGCGGATTCTGGCTGAACGCGACCAGGGTGATTCAAACCCAAGTATCACATGCCAATATCTGGAGATAACCATCATGACCGACAGAACCCTCGACTGCTCCGATCTCGACAGGCACATGGGCAAGCCCATCGCGGCCACGGCCCCCAAGGAGGCATTCAGCGCCACCGATATCCGCCGCTGGGTGCAGGCCATGCACTACCCCAACCTGTTGCACTACGACCACGAATTTGCCGCGGTCGGCCGTTTCGGCCGTCTGGTGGCGCCCCAGAGCTTCGCCATCGCCGCCGCCGACGGCCATGGCTGCACCGCCGCCGCGGTGGGCCACATTCCCAACTCCCACCTGGTGTTCGGGGGCGACGAGTGGTGGTTCCACGGGCCGCGACTGTTCCCCGGTGATCGCATGAGCCACGAGAAAATCCCCTTCGACTATGCGGTGAAGGAAACCAGCTTCGCCGGCCCCACCTGTTTCCAGCGGGGCGACAATTTCTATTACAACCAGTACGGCGACCTGGTGGCCAAGCAGCGCTCCACCAGCATCCGCTACAGCCGCGAGTTGGCGGTGGAGATGGCGGCGATGACCGACGAGCAGGATCCGGAGTGGACCGACGGGGAACTGGAGGACATCGAGCAGCGCAAGCTGGAGTACATCGACATGCTGCACGCACTCGGCCACGACAAGCGCTGGTGGGACGATGTGCAGGTGGGGGACAAACTGCCGGCGCGGGTGTTTGGTCCCCACAGCCTCGCCAGCTTCACCACCGAGTGGCGGGGATATCTGTTCACCGCCTGGGGGGCGTACCACCGCGCCACCGATGTCAACTCCGCGGCCCTGGGTTTCGTCAAGGAAATGTCCGGCCCCGAACTGGATCCGGTGGTGGAAAAATACAACCCGGAAACCACCGACGGCGCCTATGTCGGTCCGTCCCGCGGGCACCTCAACCCGCGCTGGGCGCGCTTTATCGGCATGCCCCGGGGCTATGGCTATGGCGCCTCCATGGGCGCCTGGATTCTGGATTATTTCGCCGGCTGGGCGGGGGAGTGGGGGCAAATCGTGCACTCCAACTGCCAATATCGAGGCCCCGCCTTCACCGGCGACATCACCATCATGACCGGCGAGGTGGTGGACAAGATGGTGGACGACGAGGGGCGCAACCTGGTGCAGCTCAGTTGCAAGATGTTCAATCAACAGGACAAGACCATGGCCACCGCCAAGGCGGAAATCGAACTGCCCCGCCGGTAAAGGGTTCGATCCCGGCAACTTACCCGACCCTGGAGAGATGAACGACCCCGCCCCTGGAGAGATGAACGACATGACCGATATCGTGGCACTGGCTCGCGCCTGGATCGACACCTTTGCGGAGGGGAATTTCGACGCCTTCCCCGGCCGTGTGGCGGAAGATTTCCGGCTGCGGCTGCCCTTCCTGCCCCCCGGCCTGCAAAACGAATTCGTCGGCCGCGACACCGCCCGCGCCGTGCTGGTGGCCAGCGCCGAGCGCCGCTCCAAGCTCGTTTTCGAGGAGGTGAAGATCCTCAGGACGGAAGACCCGGAGCTGGTGGTGACCACCGCCCGGGCCCGAGCCACCCTGGACGGTGGCGGCATCTACCGCAACGAGTACATCATGCTGACCCGCATCCGCGATGGCGTGGTGCTGGAACACATCGAATACCTGAACCCGCTGGCGGTCGCCGAGTCCATGGCCGGGTGACCGGGTGACAGGGTGCCGCGCATCAGGCATGGAATGGCGATGGATCGGCGCCTGTTGTTAGGACAGGGGCGGCGAATGGGAGTACTTTGTAACCGACGGTCCGCCAAGGGCCGCCGTCAGTCACATTCACACTCAGCATTCATCGCCAAGAAGTCAGCACCATGAACGAAGCAGCACCACAGCAGTCAGACAACCCCGATC
>JBJHDJ010000238.1:0-4789 GCA_050486485.1 Porticoccaceae bacterium | reverse complement strand
TTTTCACCCCGTGCAACCACCCCCCGCATTGTGTAAAATCCGCGCCTTCCCCATGCAGTCATCTTCCGTCCATCCACCATCCGGGACAACGCACCGCCATGTATGACAAATCCGTGACCCTCGCCCAGTACGATGCCGAACTGTTCGCCGCGATTCAGGGCGAAGAACGCCGCCAGGAAGACCATATCGAGCTGATCGCCTCGGAGAACTACGCCAGCCCGGCGGTGATGGCGGCTCAGGGCTCGGTGCTCACCAACAAGTACGCGGAAGGCTATCCGGGCAAGCGTTACTACGGCGGTTGTGAGTTCGTCGATGTGGCGGAGGATCTGGCCATCGAGCGGGTCAAGCAACTGTTCGATTGCGACTACGCCAATGTGCAGCCCCATTCCGGCGCCCAGGCCAATGCCGCCGTGTTCCTCGCCCTGGTCAATCCCGGCGACACGGTGATGGGCATGAGCCTGGCCCAGGGTGGCCACCTCACCCACGGCAGCCCCGCCAATTTTTCCGGCAAGCACTACAAGGTGGTGCCCTACGGCCTCGATCCCGACACGGGGGTCATCAACTACGACGAGATGGAGCGCATCGCCCTGGAGACCAGGCCGAGAATGATCATCGGCGGATTTTCCGCCTACTCCCGCTACAAGGACTGGGCGCGCATGCGCGCCATCGCCGACCAGGTGGGCGCCCTGCTGTGGGTGGACATGGCCCATGTCGCCGGTCTGATCGCCGCCGGGGAGTACCCCAGCCCGCTGCCCCACGCCCATGTGGTGACCAGCACCACCCACAAGACCCTGCGCGGCCCCCGCGGGGGCATCATCCTCGCCAAGGGGCAGGGGGATGATTTCAACAAGAAGCTGAATTCCGCCGTGTTCCCCGGCATCCAGGGCGGCCCCCTGATGCATGTCATCGCCGCCAAGGCGGTGGCCTTCAAGGAGGCGCTGTCCGAGGACTTCAAGGCCTACCAGAAGCAGGTGGTGACCAATGCCCGGGCCATGGCGGCGGTGTTGCAGGGGCGCGGCTACAGGATCGTGTCCGGCGGCACCGACAACCATCTGATGCTGATCGACCTGATCGGCAAGGACTACACCGGCAAGGACGCCGACGCCGCCCTCGGCGACGCCTATATCACCGTCAACAAGAACTCGGTGCCCAACGATCCGCGTTCCCCCTTCGTCACCTCGGGGCTGCGCATAGGCACCCCGGCGGTCACCACCCGCGGTTTCGGCCAGGGGGAATGCGAGCAGTTGGCGGGCTGGATCTGCGATGTGCTGGATTCCCTGGAACAGGGTACAAGCGAGCAGGTGGTGCCCCGGGTGCGGGATCAGGTGGTGGCTTTGTGCCGGCGCTTCCCCGTCTACCGCTAAGCACCCCGTAGGATGGGTTGAGCGCAGCGATACCCATCGCCCGGTGTGGCCAGTGGCGCGGTTGGTGGGTTACGCCTGCGGCTAACCCACCCTACGGCTGAGTTTCACTTGATTGAAACTCAGCAACCCCTACTTGAAACTATGATCCGGGTCCGGAAAGGTGCCTTGCCGCACCGCCGTGGCAAAGGCCTCGATGGCGCCCTGGATGCTGCCCGCCTCGGCGAGGAAGTTCTTGCTGAAGCGGGGCTGGCGGGGCGAGATGCCGAGAATGTCGTAGATCACCAGCACCTGGCCGTCGGTGTCGGGACCGGCGCCGATGCCGATTACCGGGATGTAGAGACTGCGGCTGATCTGCGCCGCCAGGGGTGAGGGCACGCACTCCAGCACCAGCAGGTCGGCGCCGGCATCCTGAAGCAGCAGGGCGTCGTTGAGAATCTGGGCCGCCGCCTCGTCGTCCTTGCCCTGCACCCGGTAACCACCCAGTTTATGCACGGACTGGGGCGTCAGGCCGAGATGGGCGCACACCGGTATGCCCCGTTCGGACAGCAGCTGCACGGTTTCCTCCAGCCAGGCGCCGCCCTCCAGTTTCACCATGTGGGCGCCGGCCTGCATCAGCGCCGCCGAGTTGTCCAGGGCCTGGGCCTCGCTGGCGTAGGCCATGAAGGGCAGGTCGGCGACGATCAGGGATTTGCTGTTGCCCCGCGCCACCGCCATGGTGTGGTGGAACATGTCGTCCATGGTCACCGGCACCGTGCTGTCGTAACCCAACACCACATTGCCCAGGGAGTCCCCCACCAGCACCACCTCGATCCCGACCTGTTCGGCGAGCCGCGCGAAGGAGGCGTCGTAGGCGGTGATCACCGCGAACTTCTCGCCAGAGGCTTTCTTGGCTTCCAGACTGGTCAGGTTGATGCTTTTCATGGTTGCTCCTCTCGCTGTGGCGAATGCGCCGTGACTTTCTCAGTGGCTCACTGGGTCTCCAGCAAATTGATTTTGACCAGTTTTAGAGATCCGCGGAATAGGTGGAACGCAGCGATACCCATCGATGTCACCGGTTTTTGATGGGTATCGCTGCGCTCCACCCATCCTACGAAAGCAGTGTCCGCCAATATCAAATTCCTAGATGTGCGGGGTGGGGTTGAAGTAGTGCTTGCCGCTCTTGATGGTGAGCAGGTATTCCACCAGGGTGCGGTAATCCTCGTCGCTGTTCACCAGGTCGATTTCAGTGGCGTTGACGATGAGCAGGGGCGCCTGCTCATAGTAGTAGAAGAACTGGGTGTAGGCCTCGTTGAGGGCCTTGAGGTAGGCGGGGTCGATGTTCTGTTCCATCGGTGTGCCGCGGTTCTGGATGCGCTCCAGCAGGACATCGGTGGGAGCCTGCAGGTAGATCACCAGATCCGGCGCCGGGGCATCCACGGCGAGGTGGGCGTACACCGTCTGGTAGAGGCGCAGTTCGTCCTCGTCGAGGGTGACCTGGGCGAACAGGGGATCCTTGTCCATCAGGAAGTCGGCGATGCTCACCGGCTGGAAGATGTCCCGCTGGCGCAGGGCCTGCAATTGCTTGACCCGCTGAAACAGGAAGAACAACTGGGTGGGCAGGGCCGCGGAGCGCCGGTCGGTGTAGAACTTCTCCAGGAAGGGGTTTTCCTCGGCCTGTTCCAGCAGGGTGTCGTAGTTGAAGGTGCTGGCGAGGCGCTTGGCGAGGGTGGTCTTGCCCACGCCGATGGGCCCCTCGACGGCGATGAAGCGGGGCAGCTCGTAGCGGCTCAGGTCCAGGTTGATGTCGTTGGCGAGCAGTTCCACATCATTCTCCGTCAGTGTCGCGGACGATACCGCCTGCATCGCACTTTGCCAAGAGCGCGCCAAGGGGGGTGCCGTCGGGCAGCACCAGGTCAGGTGCCAGATCCACCAGGGGATAGAGGACAAAATTGCGTTCGGCCAGGCGCGGGTGGGGAATGGTCAGTCCGGTCTCGGCGATCACCTGGTCACTGTAGAGCAGGATATCCAGGTCGAGGGTGCGCGCCGCCCAGCGCTCGCCGCGCTGCCTGCCCTGGTCGTTCTCGATGGCTTGCAGTGCCGCCAGCAGTTGCCGGGGGTCAAGCCCGGTGTCCAGGCGGGCGACACCGTTCAGGTAGTCGGGTTGCTGGCCGGGGCCGATGGCAGCGCTGCGGTACCAGGGGGAAACGGCGGCAAGCCGGGTTTGAGGCAGGCGGGCCAGGGCGCTGACGGCCTTCTCCACCTGCTGGCGTGGATTGTCGAGGTTGCTGCCGATGGCGATATAGGCGATGGCGCCCGGCATCAGGCGGGTTCACTGCCGGCGGCGGTATCGCGGCGCGGACGACGACGGCGGCGCCGCTTCTTGCCCTCCTGGGACCCGCTGCCCAGGGCCTTGACCATGGCGTGGCGTTCCCCTTCGCCGGCGTCCTGGTAGCGGGTCCACCAGTGGCCGAGGCCACCCAACTCCTCGCCGGCCTGCTCCCGCAGCAACACAAAGTCGTAGCCGGCGCGGAAGCGGGGCAGTTCCACCAGGTGTTCGGCGCGGCGCCCGTGGCGCAGGGGCAGGCGCTCCTGAAGATCCCAGATTTCCCGCATCGGCAGGGTGAAGCGCCTGGGGATGGCGAGGCGCTCCACCTGCTGGGCGATGGCTTGGCCGCCGGCCTTTTGCAGGGCCATGGCGGGATTTTCGCCGCGGCCTTGCAGGTTGGCGCTGGATTTCACCACCACTGGCCACAACAGGGCGGCGAGCAGGAAGGCGGGGGTAACCCGCTTGCCGTCGTGGATGCGGGCATCGGTGTTGGCCATGGCCTGTTCGACAAAGCGCAGGTTGAAGCCGTCGTCGGCGCTGAGCAGGGGTTCCACGGCCGGGAACAACTGCCCGAACAGATTCAATTGGCGCAGGGCGCGGAAGGTGCCGAGGGCGTGTCCATTGAGAAACAACTTGAGCCATTCGTCGAACAACCGCGCCGGGGGAATGTCCCGCAGCAGGGGGGCGAGACGCGGAATGGCCTCGGCGGTGGCCGGCTCGATGGTGAAATCCAGCTTGGCGGCGAAGCGGGCCGCCCGCAGCATGCGCACGGGATCCTCGCGGAAGCGGGTCTCCGGGTCGCCGATGATGCGCAACTGGCGGCTCTCGATATCGGACAGGCCGTCGGCGTAGTCGTAGAGGGTGTTGTCCCGGGGGTGGTAGTAAAGCGCGTTGACGGTGAAATCCCGGCGCTGGGCGTCCTCGCTGATATCGCCAAAGACATTGTCCCGCAACAGCATGCCGCGGTCGCTCTGCTGGGCGCCGCGCTGACCCTCGCCGCCGTGGTTGGCGCGGAAGGTGGTGACTTCCACCATGTCGCGGCCCATGTGAACATGGACGATACGAAAGCGCCGACCGACGATGCGGGCGCGCCGGAACAGCGCCTTGGCCTGTTCCGGGG
>JBJHDJ010000237.1:0-4825 GCA_050486485.1 Porticoccaceae bacterium | reverse complement strand
AACTGACCCCCGATTCGGCAGCGGGCTGTTCCGGGCCGCGCCACACCATCAACCTTTTCGCGACATTGTGAGGAGAAGACATGCTTGACCTGACCGACGCCACGCTGCTGAGGCACGAGGTATATATTGATGGCCGCTGGCGGGGGGCCGCCAGTGGCGCCACCTTCGAGGTGCTCAATCCCGCCAGTGGCGAACCAGTCGGCGTGGTGGCGAATCTCAGCGTCGAGGAAGTGCGCGGCGCCATCGAGGCCGCCGACCGCGCCCAGGCGGGCTGGGCCGCCACCCCGGTCAAGGAGCGCGCGGGGCTGATGCGCGCCTGGTTCAACCTGATGATGCAGCACCAGGAGGATCTGGCCCGCATCCTCACCGCCGAGCAGGGCAAGACCCTGGCCGAGGCGCGGGGGGAGATCGCCTACGGCGCCAACTTCATCGAGTGGTTCGCCGAGGAGGCCAAGCGCAACTACGGCGACACCATTCCGGGCCCCGACCCCAGCAAGCGCATCGTGGTCATCAAGCAACCGGTGGGGGTGGTGGCGTCCATCACCCCGTGGAACTTCCCCAACGCCATGATCGCCCGCAAGGCGGGGGCGGCGCTGGCGGCGGGCTGCACCTTCATCGCCCGGCCCGCCTCGGAAACCCCCCTTTCCGCCCTGGCCATGGCGGAATTGGCCCACCGCGCCGGCATCCCCCCCGGGGTGTTCAATGTGGTGACGGGCCGCGATTCCCGGGGCATCGGCGCGGAACTCACCGGCAACCCGCTGGTGCGCAAGGTCACCTTCACCGGCTCCACGCCGGTGGGCAAGCAACTGCTCAAGCAGTGCGCCGAGGGAGTGAAGAAGGTTTCCATGGAACTGGGGGGCAACGCGCCCTTCATCGTCTTCGACGACGCCGATATCGACATGGCGGTGCAGGGGGTGATGATCGCCAAGTACCGCAATGCCGGCCAGACCTGCGTGTGCGCCAACCGCTTGCTGGTGCAGGACGGCATCCACGACGCCTTCGTGGCCAAGCTGGCGGAAGCGGTCAACGGCTTCAGGCTGGGCAGCGGTCTGGAGGAGGGCACCACCATGGGGCCCCTGGTCAACGCCGGGGCGGTGCGGGATGTGCAGGCCATGCTGGACGATGCCCTGGCCCAGGGCGCCCAGGTGGCGACAGCGGCCCAGGCGGCGCCCGGGGAGTGCTTCTTCAGCCCGGTGGTGCTCACCGGTGTCAATGACACCATGCGGGTGTTCCGCGAGGAGATTTTCGGCCCCATTGCCCCGGTGGTGCGCTTCAGCACCGAGGAAGAGGCGGTGCGCCTGGCCAACGACACGGAATTCGGCCTCGCCGCCTATTTCTATTCCCGGGATATCGGCCGCGTGTGGCGTGTGGCGGAAGCCCTGGAGTACGGCATGGTGGGCATCAACGAGGGCGCCATTTCCAACGAGATGGCGCCGTTCGGCGGCGTCAAGGAATCCGGCAATGGCCGCGAAGGCTCCAAGTACGGCATGGACGACTACCTGGAGATCAAGTACCTGTGCATGGGTGGCATCGACCGCTGATCACCGCGCTCGCCGCGCAATAAAAATGGGGTCCGAAATGGATCCCGTTTTTCCTCCGAGGCCCGAGGGGCAGAACCTGTGGATGGGTTGGGTGGTTTGGGTGGTGGGTTACGCCTGCGGCTAACCCACCCTACGGATCACCCACAACGGGGTGGAGGTGCGACCCATCCACGGGACGCCTTGCCTGGCAGGGAAGGGCTTGTGGGGAAGGGCTTGCTTGTAGGGTGGGTTAGCCGCGGGCGTAACCCACCATTCCCGGTCAGGTCATTGGGTGTGATGGGTATCGCTGCGCTCAACCCATCCTACAGAAGCTGATCCGATGGGCGCCAATCAAAGCATCTCGACGATGGTCACATTGGCAACGCCGCCGCCCTCGCACATGGTCTGCAAACCGTAGCGCTTGCCGCGGGCCTTGAGGGCGTACAGCAGGGTCGCCATCAGCTTGGTGCCGGTGGCCCCCAGGGGGTGGCCGAGGGCGATGGCGCCGCCGTTGACATTCATCTTCTCCGGGTCGGCGTCGACACCCCGCAGCCACATCAGGGGAATGGGGGCGAACGCCTCGTTCACTTCGTAGAGATCGATATCCGCCAGGGACATGCCCGCCCGCCGCAAGGCCCTGTGGGTGGCGTTGACCGGTTCCTCGAGCATGATCACCGGGTCGCCGGCGGTGACCGTCATGTTGACGATACGGGCCATGGGGGTGAGGTTGTGTGCCTTCAGGGCGCGCTCGTTGACCACCAGCACCCCGGAAGCGCCGTCGCACATCTGGCTGGCGTTACCGGCGGTGATCACGCCGCCTTCGAGGATGGGCTCCAGGCTGGCCAGACCTTCCAGACTGGCGTCATAGCGGATGCCCTCGTCGCGGTCGTGGATCTCGGTGCCACCCTCGGGTTTGTTCACGGTGAGGGACAGGATCTCGTCGCGGAAGGCGCCGGACTCGGTGGCCCGGGCGGCGCGGCGGTGACTCTCCAGGGCGAAGCGATCCAGCTCCTCGCGGCTGAAGCCGTATTTGTCGGCAATCATCTGTGCGCCCTGGAACTGGCTGAACTCCTTGACGCCATATTTCTCCTGGATGCTGGGGGCGAAGGGGCCGACGCCGATGCCCGCCTGCTGGTGGAGCTGAAAGTTGCTGCCCATGGGCACCCGGGTCATGCTCTCCACGCCGGCGGCGATCACCATGTCCTGGGTGCCGGACATCACCGCCTGGGCGGCGAATTGGATGGCCTGCTGGGAGGAACCGCACTGGCGGTCGATGGTGACCGCCGGCACGGTTTGCGGCAGCCGGTTCGAGGCCAGCACGCAGTTGCGGCCGAAGGCGAAGGTCTGCTCGCCCCCCTGGGTGACGCAGCCCATGATCACATCCTCGATGGCGGCGGGATCGATACCCCCGCGATCGACGATGGCGTCCAGCACGGCGCCGCCGAGATCGGCGGGGTGCCAGCCGGCCAGGCGCCCCTTGCGCTTGCCACCGGCGGTGCGCACCGGGGCCACGAGATAGGCTTCACTCATCTGTAATTCCTCATTGACGACATTGACCGTGGGAACGCACCCACTGGGCAGGGATTGCTGGAGGCGGGTATCTTACTGGTTGGTGGCGAACAATTCACCCTGGGACGGGGTCACTGGGGCGGTGTTCCCTGGTCCATTGCTCCGGTGGGTACGCAGCGGCCACCGCGGTGGTACTGCTTGCAGGCTGCCAAGGTGGCAGGTTGGCGTCCTGTAAGGCGGTCGGGTTGCGATGTCCGAAAATCCTTGGCAACACTCCTTGGCAACACTGACTCAGAAAACCCGAAAAAAGTGCTACCCCACGGGAGTCCGCTTCGGGTGCTCCGTGACGGGCGCGGCTCGGGGCAGCCGCGCCCGTCACGGCATTACAGCCGTTCCCCGGCAAGCTTGGCGGAACCCAGCATCCCGAGTTTCACCTTGCCCGTCAGCTTGTCCCCCTCGATGGCGAAGTTGTACTTGAGGGTGATCTTCATGGGTTTTTCCACCTTGAGATCGAACTTCACCTGGTTGCCCTCCACGGTGCCACTGAAGGCCTGCTGGCCCTCGGGACTGCTCAGGTGGCCACTTATCGTGTTGCCCTCCGTCACGAAGTGGCCGGTCATTTCCTGGGGACCCATGGGGGTGGACATCACCATCTTCCAGTCGCCGTCGATCACCGCGGCCTGAGGGCGGGCCTGTGGCTCGGGCTGGGGTGCCGGCGCGGGATCCGGGCTGGCGGCGGGTGGTTCCTCGACGGCGGGCGCCGAGGCCGCTACCGAGCCGCGCCGGGGGGTGCGCAGATCGCGGCCCTCGATGACGCTGAGCAGCTTGGTGGGGGTGAGGGGCAGTTCCACCGGCACCTCGCCAAAGGGCACCAGGGCGTCGGCGATGGCGTTCACCAGGGTGGGCGGGCCGATGATGGCGCCGCCCTCGCCGACGCCGCGAATGCCCCCCACCGACTTCGAGGGCGTATTGGCATGGACGAATTCGAACTCGGGGATATCCGAGATGGCGGGCAGCAGGTAGTCCTTGTAGGTGGCGGCGGTGGGGTTGCCGCGCTCGTCGAAGGCCATTTCCTCCAGCAGCACCATGCCGATGCCCTGGGCCAGGCCGCCGGCGATCTGGCCCTCCACCACGGCGGGGTGGATGGGGGTGCCGCAATCCTCGGAAGAGATCCAGCGCAGGATCTTCACGAAGCCGGTGTCGGCATCCACCTCCACCACGCAGGCGTTGGCGGCGCTGGACAGGGTCATGGGCGGGGGCTGGTAGCGGTACTGGGCCTCGAGGCCGGTTTCCAGGCCCTCCGGCAGGCGATCCGGTTCGCCGTAGGCGATCTCGGCGATGGCCCGTAGGGGGCGGGATTTTTCCGGGTCGCCCTCCACATGCACCATGCCCTCGTCCAGGTAGATGGCGTCGGGGCTGACCTCCAGTAGGTGGGCGGCGAGGCGCTTCACCTTGTCCGCCAGCAGGTCGGAGGCCATGATGCAGGCGCCCCCGGAGATCACCCCCTGGCGGCTGCCGGCGGCGCCGGGCGAGAAGCCTCCCCGGGAGCTGTCCCCCTCGAACACCGCGACATCCTCGTAGCGCACCCCGAGCCGGTCGGCGATGATTTGCGCCATGGTGGTGGCGGTGCCGTGGCCCTGGGAGTGGGTGCTGAGGGTGGCGGTGACCTGGCCGGTGGGGTCGATGCGCAACTGGGCCAGCTCCCCGGTCATCACCGGCATGCTGCCGGCGGAGCCGGTGGGCTCGATATAGGTGGCGATGCCCAGCCCCAGGTAGCGGCCCTCGCGGCGGGCAGC
>JBJHDJ010000236.1:0-4825 GCA_050486485.1 Porticoccaceae bacterium | reverse complement strand
GGCATGGGGGATGGCATCGCCACGCACGCATCCCAACGAGGTATCGCGCTTTCCCTGAGTGGGTCGCTACTGCTGTGCACCCTGTTCCTACCCCTGGCACTGCTGGCATTGTGGCTGGTGGTGGCGTTAACGGTTTTTCTGCTGTGGCGCCGCGCCATGGCGACCCGCCTGGGTGGCTTCACCGGCGACGGCGCCGGCGCCCTGGTGGAACTGACGGAAATGGCTCTGCTGGTTGCATGCGCCCTGTACGGCAATGGCGTCACGGCATGATCGCTGCCACCTTGGCGGTCGCCCTGGCCCTCGACACCCTGCTGGGGGAGCCACGCCGCTGGCACCCCCTGGTGGGCTTTGGTCGCCTGGTGGCGGCAACGGAGCAGTGGCTGCGCAGGGACAATGACACGCCCCCTCTCCAGCAAGGGGCCGGGCTCCTGGCCTGGCTGGTGTTGGTCCTGGCGCCAGCCAGCGCCCTGTGGTGGCTGCTCGCGGGACTGTCCGTACCCTGGCGACTGGCCGCCGAAATACTGGTGCTGTACCTGGCCCTGGGCAACCGCAGTCTGGCGGAACACGCCCGGGCGGTGGCCGCCCCCTTGGCGGCGGGTGATATCGTCCAGGCCCGCCAGGCCGTGGCGATGATGGTCAGCCGTGACTGTGACGATCTTGACGAACTCGGCGTCACCCGGGCAGCGGCGGAGTCAGTGCTGGAGAATGGCAGCGACGCGGTACTGGCGTCCCTGTTCTGGTTTGCCGTGGCGGGAGCCCCGGGAGTAGTGCTGCACCGCCTGGCCAATACCCTCGACGCCTGTTGGGGATACCGCTGTCACCGTTACCGGTATTTCGGTCGCGCCGCCGCGCGCCTGGACGACACCCTCAACTGGCTACCCGCCCGCCTCTGCGCCCTGTCCTATGGCCTGGTGGGCAACCTCCCCGGCGCCCTGCGCTGCTGGCGACTTCAGGCTCATCGGGCGGCCAGCCCCAACGCCGGCCCGGTGATGGCCGCCGGCGCCGGGGCCCTTGGCATCCGCCTCGGTGGCTCCGCCCATTATGGCGGTCGTGAAGAGTGGCGCCCGACCCTCGGCCAGGGCCGCGATCCAGAACCCCGGGATATCCAGCGCGCCCTGGGGTTATTGTGGCGAACCCTGGCGCTGTGGCTGGCCTTGGTCGTCGTGATCGAATTGAGCCACGGCGTTATCGCAGGGTGGCTACCTTGGCACTGACCCACGGCGGCAACCGGATTCGCGCCAGCGCCGAGTTCGGGATTGCCCCGGAGGCGTGGATCGACCTGTCCACCGGCATCAGCCCCTGGAGTTGGCCAGTGCCGCCACTGCCGGAGGCCGTATGGCAGCGGCTGCCGGAGGAGGGCGATGAGCTGCTGCCCTGCGCGGCCCGCTACTACGGCTGCCCGCCACACCACCTGATGGCGCTGCCCGGCTCCCAGTACGCCATCAGCCGCGTGCCGGGTCTGCTCCCCCCGGCCGCGGTGGCCCTGCCCCACTGGGGCTATCGGGAACACCACCGCGCCTGGCGGGAGGCTGGCCATTTGCCACGGATGTACCGCGATGCCGCCGGTCTGCAACGACTGGTGGAAAACGGCACCGTCACCCATGCCCTGGTGATCAACCCCAACAACCCCGGCGGTGATCTGCTGGCGCCGGATTTCCTGGAGGCCCTGGCAGGGGGTCTCGCCCGCCGCGCCGGCCTGTTGTTGGTGGATGAGGCCTTCATGGATCCCCTCCCCCACCACAGCCTGATCCCCAGGCGCCCCGCCAATGCCCTGGTGCTGCGCTCACTGGGCAAGTTTTTCGGACTGGCTGGCGTGCGACTCGGCTTCATGGTGGCGGCCCCAGAATGGCTGACACGGCTGGCGGAGCGGCTCGACCCATGGGCGGTCAGTCACCCGGCCCGCTGGATAGGCCGCCTCGCCCTCGGCGACCGGAATTGGCAGCAGATCCAGCGCCGCCGTCTGTTGTCAGACTCCTCGGTGTGGCTGAGCCAACTGCAAGCCTTGTTCCCCGGCTTGCCCTGGCGCGGCACGGCGCTGTTTGCCAGTGCCGCGACGTCAAAGGCCGCGGTCATGTACCGCGCCGCGGCCCGGCGCGGTCTGTTGCTGCGGCTGCACGACGACCAGGACCCACCGCTGATCCGCCTCGGCCTGCCGGCGGACGGCGAGCGATTTCGAACCCTGTCGATTTTGGACATCGTTGGCAAGCACCTATGAAGCCTGTTCGCCCTGCCCTGTACCTCCCCGCGGCACTACACCACTGCCGCGGACTTTTATTGTTGTTGATGGGTCTGATGCTGGCGGCCGAAGCAGCCACCGAGCCGGTGCCCATCCGCCTGACAGACGACCTCGGCCATACCCTGGTGCTCGAAGGGCCCGCCACCCGTATCGTCAGCCTGGCCCCCAATATCACCGAGTCCCTGTTCGCGGTGGGCGCCGGCGACCTGATAGTCGCCACCGTCAACCACAGCGATTATCCGGAACCAGCCCTCGCCATACCCCGCATTGGCGCTTTCAACAAGATCAACCGCGAGAGCGTGGTGGCCGCCAACCCGGATCTGGTGATCGCCTGGGAGAATGGCAACGGTCTCGAAGTCATCGAGCACCTGCGCAACCTGGGGCTGCCGGTATTTGTCACCGAGGCCAGATCCTTCGAGGACATCGCCGACAACCTGCGGGATCTGGGCGTCCTTACCGGTCGTGTGGCACAGGGTGATGTGGCGGCGGACTCCTTCCTGCAGCGGTTGTACCGGCTGCAGTCCGAATACAGTCAGGCCGACCCCGTCTCGGTGTTCTACCAGGTGTGGAACCAGCCCCTGCTAACGGTCAACGACCAGCACCTGATCGCCGATGTCATCCGCCTGTGCGGCGGCATCAACATCTTTGCCGCCGCCGGGCCGCAGTTGCCAGTGGTCAACACCGAAACCGTGCTGCGCGCCGATCCCCAGGTGATCATCGCCAGCGGCATGGGTGAAGAACGTCCGGACTGGGTTGACGCCTGGCGGCGCTGGCCAAGCCTGGCCGCCGCGCGCGACAACCAGCTCTACTATATCCCCCCCAGCCTGCTGCAGCGCCACTCCACCCGTATCCTCGACGGCGCTGAGCTGATGTGCGACTACCTGCAACGGGCCAGGAGCGGGCACAGGGCGAGAGCCTTACAGCCATAAGCCCCGGATACCTCCACCGCGAGGCAGGGGACGACACCTTTTCGTTTCCCTGCCATGGCCCCTCCGTCGCCTGTCTCCCTTTTCAGGGTTTTCCGCCGCGGTGAGGCTGGCCATGCTCCTCGGCACTCGTCCGAATCATGTCCCTCACGAACAGATAGCCGCTGGTGGTGTCCTTGGCCTGGTACATGGCCAGATCGGCGCGGTGCAACAGCTCCTCTTGCGTATCGCCATCATCGGGAATCATGGCGACGCCGATGCTGGCGCCCACCGACACCGAACCGCCGTCCGTCAGGTCGACAGGGGCGATGACGGCGCGGTGTAGCTTGTCAAGAATCGGGATCAGGTTGTCGGGGTGTCCCACATCGAACAGCAACAGGCCAAACTCGTCGCCGCCCAGACGCGCCGCCAGGTCGCTGTGGCGCACGCAGGACTTCAGGCGAGCGGCCACCGCCTTCAGGACGGCATCGCCGGCAATGTGGCCGTGGCTATCGTTGACTCTCTTGAAATCGTCCAGATCCACCAACAACAGGGCATGCTGACAGCCGGAGACGCGCTGATGCTCCACCATGTGGACAAGTCGCATGTCGAATGTGTTGCGATTGGCAAGGCCCGTAAGGGGGTCGTGGGCGGCGGTGAACAGGGCCCGATCCCGCTCCAGTTGCAGGCGTCTCAGCAGTTGACGGTGAAGCAGGTCGAAAAACCACAGCACGCACATGATCACCACCCCGGCATTCACCACCGTGGCGATCAACGCCGCCCTCCGCCATTCCGGGGGTATCAGATTGGGGGGCTGCAAACCATCGACCTGGATGCCCACCAGCCACACCAACAGGCCCGCCCCGGCCCAGAACAGCGCAGTGCCCATATTGGTCATGATGAAGGTGAAAATCATCACCAGTGGCAGCATGATGATCAGGGGCGACTCCTCGAAACCGCCGGTGGCGAGCACCACCGACACTACCGACAGGGTGGCCCCCAGGGCGTAGATATTGGCGGCGGCGCCGAGGGCGCCGGTGCGCAGGAACAGCAGGACACTGTAGAGCAGCAACAGGGTAGACAACAGGGAGACCCAAAACACCCAGGCATAGGGCCCCAGGGTCTCCAGGTGCCGATAGAGGAGCACACAGGTGGACATGTTGGCCAGTCCCACCCCGAGGGGAATCAACACCATGACCCTGGCGCGATACAGGTTCTCAGCGTGATCGAACTCCCGCGGACCGGACGGCAGGTAACTGTCGAGGACTCGCAACAGTCGCTTCAACAGGGTACCGATGCGGATGCTGACTCGCCCTTTCCTGGCCATGGGTCAGGCCGCCAGCGCGCGTTCGATGGGGCGACGCAACTGGCCGGGGTAGGTGGTGGTGGCGAACCGGCGCAGACATTGGCCATCGCGCCCCACCAGAAACTTGGTGAAATTCCACTTGATGGCGGCTATGCCAAACCATCCGGGGCGGGCTGCACTCAGGTGCTTGAACAGGGGATCGGCTTGCACCCCGGCCACCTTTACCTTGGCGAACAGGGGGAAGGTGATGCCATAGTTGCTCAGGCAGAACGCCTGGATCCGATCCTCGTCGTCGAACTCCTGATGGAACTGGTCGGAAGGAAAGCCCAACACGGAAAATCCGCGACCACGGTAATCGCGGTGCAGCATTTCCAGCCC